>JAEZKS010000054.1 GCA_023436075.1 Methanobacteriota archaeon | reverse complement strand
CGAAGTCGTTACCCCGCTGCTTGCCCTTGATGCCGACGACGTTGCCGTCCTCGACGATCAGACCGGTCGCCTGAGTCTTGACCTGGACCTCAGCGCCCGCCTTCGCCGCCGTCTTCGCAACTTCCCGGTCGAAGATCTTGCGCTCTAGAACATAGCCAACCTCGTTGCCTGCCATCTTCTCGGTAAGCTCGACCATGGTACCGTCCGGCGAGAAAATGCGCGCCTGCTTGATGTCCGCGCATATCCATTTGGGATCGGGGTCCATGTACTCGGCGAGGCCTACCTTGCCCACGCCCTCTGCGCAGCGGATCGGGTCTCCGATCTCCTGGCGTTTCTCGATGAGCAGGACTTCCAGGCCCTGCTGTGCCGCGGTCCTCGCGGCGAGCGAGCCTGCGGGCCCGCCGCCGACCACGATCACGTCGTACTCACTCTTCATTCTTCACCAGCTCCAGTGCACCCATCGGGCATACCTTGGTGCAGATGCTGCAGTTGTTGCAGTTCCCGTCGATCTCGATGAACGTCTCGATCAGGTCTATGGCGTTCTGCGGGCATGCGCCCACGCATGCGCCGCAGTAACCGCATCGGTAGCGATTTACGGTTATCATGTCTTCTCCTCCAGCGGGACTTCCAGCAGCCTTTTCAGGTACGACTCCAGGTCCCTGAGCTCCTTCTCGTAATTCTGGATATTCTCGATGTGCTCGCGCAGGCCCGGCGTGGGGACGATCTTAGGGTTGATCTTCTTGACCACGCTGAGCTGTCCGAGTACTATGGCAACGTAATCGTCATGGACAGTCTTCAGCACCATCCGCAGTATCTCATCGAGGTCTGCGCGGTTCGAATAATAATATTTGCGGCTGTCCTGACGCCGGCGCTTGTTGACCAGTCCGACCCTGACCAGCTCATCCAGCGCCCCGCTAACGGCAGGGACTGAATAGCCGGTGAACTCGCTGATCTCGTCCTGGGTCATCTCGTCGACCGACAGGAGGATCGCGCCGAACACGCGGCCGTGGAGGTCACCCATCCCTCGCATCTTGAACAGTGCTTCGAATGTGCCAAGGATGGACTCACGCTCTTTAAGGATGTCCGGGTAAGTCTTGGTCATCAAGCACATAGGAGACGTCTATGTATTTAAAGTTTTTTGAAAATTCAAAAATTACAAAAATTAATGGTCAGGCCAGGCCAAAACGACGCAACGCGGCTTCGGCCTCTCGCCTTGCATCTTCTTTCGACGGAAGCGCCGGAAGGCAGGACGGATCGACGAACGCAGGGTCGTCGAATCTTATCGGGGGCAAGCAAGGAAAACGGCCTGCGACCTTCAGCAGGACGGCGTAATCGCCGGCATGGAAGGCGATGAGTGTGAAGCCTCCGACGATTGCACTGGCCCGACTTGAGCCATGCGATGCCATGAGCAAATCGAGCAGTGCCGAGCACTCATGCTCAATGGCCTCGTTATACAGCTCGATATCCGCCGAAAAGATAGCAACGCCAGAGTAGCCGGGCACGGCCCTGGCCCAGTCTATGACGGCCTTAATGGTCACCGGAATCACCTGCGACCCTGAAGGCAAAGAGCAGCCATCTGGATGCGGCGAACGCCAGGGCTCCGGCCATGAGGATGCTTACATCAGCGACAGCCTGTGCCACAGGATTTGCCGGGACCAGAATGACTGCCAGCATAGAAAAAGCGATCGCTATGGCCATGAGCAAGCTACAGGCAAACAGGCCGGAACCGGACAGGCGAGCCATCCGATAGTGGAGAGCGATGGAAAGAACTGCGACAATAGCAAACGCCAGAACGACTATGTCATGCAGCCCGGCCATAGAACCCCGCCCAGAGTACGCCTGAAACGATGGATACGACGCCATATGCGGCAAGCGCAGAGCCAATGCTGATCGGCCGAAAAGCAGACAGGACCTCGGTCAGTCCTAAGCCGCCGAGCGCCACAGCCGTCACATATGCGCCCCGGAACGCGACGGTGCCGCCGGACTGCAGCAACGTAAGGCGGATCGCCCGCGCAAGATACACAGAGCCTGCGATGGCGACCGCGCCGCACATCGCCTTTACAGCAGAAGAATATGCGTCATCGGGAGGCACGGCAGTGGGGCCGATAATTGCCAGGCACAGTATCGCGATGATTACGACTATCACGATTGACCGCAGGACAAGCGAGGGCATAGAATCGGATATGTCGGCGGACAGCATAAATGTTTTCATTTATTTGAATAAAAGTCTGGTGATCTGTTTTCGCTGGCTTTATTAGCCTTTAAGGGAAATGAACTGTCAATGAGCGGCGAGAGCAAGAAAGGATGTCTGGTCAGCATCGAGGGAATCGACGGCGCGGGCAAGTCGACGCAGATAAGACTATTGGGGGGTTGGCTACAGAAGCACAACGTCGATGCGATCATCCTCAAGGAGCCTACCGACGGAGCCTGCGGCCGACAGATCAGGCAGAACGCAGCCGCCCACAAGCCGGTCAGCCCGGAAGAAGAGATGAGACTATTCATGCTCGACCGCCGCGAGGACGTCCGGGACAACATTCTTCCCGCGCTTAAGGCTGGAAAGCTGATCATCATGGACCGGTATTATCCGTCCAACATGGCCTACCAGGGCGCCCGGGGCCTCGATCCGTGGAAGATCGAGGAAGAGAACGAACAATTCTCGCCCGTACCCGACTTAGTTATCGTGCTAGACATCGATCCGGTGATCGGCCTTTCTCGCATCACTAATCAACGCAAGACAGCACTGGACTCGTTCGAGAAAGAGGATTTCCTGCGGCGCGTCCGGGACATATTTTTAGCCATCGGCCGGAGGCCTAACGGCGTCATTGTCAACGCCAGCCAGTCGCCGGAGAAAGTACATGAAGCTATAGTCTGCGCAATTAAAAAACACTGTCGCATCTGAGGTTCCAGAGGTTACACGAGGGCACCGAGCTTCAACACAGAGGTCACAGAGGCTCCATAGGACGCACAGAGAATACATAAAAACATGGCTCTTGCGCAAGCCATTTTATTAAAAAATTCTCTGTGATACCTCTGTGCCCTCCGTGTCCTCTGTGTTGAAACTCGGTGGCCTCTCGCCAACCTCTGGAGCCTCTTCCTCATGCATCATCTTCACGGCCTCCTCGGTATAGTAGCCGTAGAACACCGTTGCCGGCAGGGCGATCAGCAGCGTGGCGATGAAGCCGAGGACGGCCAGCATGACTACCATCGCCAGCCCTATGTAAGGGGTCGACCCGAGATCGATGCCATCATTCACGCCGTCCATGACATAGACCATCAGGTACATAGCCATGAACAACGCCGGCAAAAATAACGCGAGCGCCAGCGTCGAGAGTGAGAAGTCTATGGCCATCTTGACGGCCATGTAGCCAATCGTAAGGTCTCCCCTGGACCGCATCAGGGACCGGTAGAGACGCAGTGCTTCCCGAAATGTCAGTTTACGCTCATGCTGCAATGCGAACACCGCGTCCATCGCAGACTGGACTGCCATGCCCAGAAGCGACGCCAGGACAAAGGTCACGGCGTATGCGATCAGGATGATGCCGAAGACCTCCATGCTGACGAAAAGCACAGTAAACGGGATGACGAAGGCCAGCAGGATGAGACCAAGCCCCGAGGCCGTCAGCAGACGTGTGCCACGATAGTATGGCCTGATCCTGCGCAACTCGGCCGCGATGGGGTCGGTGCTGTTATACCCGATCAATTGGCCGATGTACACAGACAGCCAGCGCCCTATGCGGAATGGGAACAGCAGCCTGCGCATACGAGCGAACGCCGTTTTTGCGGCGAGACCGGCCGATGGTTCGGGCATAGGTTGTGAGATGATACTTCGGAATAAAATACATGCCGGTCAGTTTATTCTCGAACATATGTTCCTGTCGTTTCAACACAAAAGCACTAAACGTTTTTTATTTCCGCTAAGAGCACTAAAGTCACGAAGGGCACGGTTAAAACACTAACGGCACGAAAGCACGAATATAAAGTCACTAAATCCACGAATGCCACCAAGCTTAAAACACGAATAAGGGCACAAAAGACACTAAATCACCAAAACGAGGCATGGGAGATATACTGTATATGCAAGCCTTTGATTACGCGCTTATTGTAATCGGTTTTCCTCAGGAGTTTGTTCATGATTGGCCATGGCCAGGCAGGACGATGAAAACGGTCTGTGCAATCGTAACATGCCTATCCCCGGCATTCGCACGCGCGCGAGCGGCCGCCGCCATCATCAAAAAGTTTTCACAGAAGCCAGCGTTGGTGCTTTTGTGCTCTTGGTGACCTTATTCGTGCTTTAAGCTTGGTGAAGTTCGTGGATTTAGTGACTTTGAATTCGTGAGTTTCGTGAGTTTCGTGACTTTAGTGAAAATAAAAAACGTTTAGTGTTTTCGTGTTGAAACGACAGGCAAGCACAATCAGTGTCCGCACGTGCAGGGATTGGCACCGCAGCGCGGGCATTTTAGCGGATACTTGGAAAGGCACGCATCCTCGACGTCGATGTCCAGCATGTTCGCGACTGACACCATCCACGCAAAAACGTCCGCCATCTCGTGGGCGATCTGCGCTTTGTCCTGCTTGCGTAATGCCTCTGCCAGCTCGCCGGTTTCCTCGAAGAACCAGACGTACGTCTTCTCGGTACCCCGGGCGTTGTCGTTTTCGCCGTAGATGTCCTTCATCAGCCGCTGGAACTCCCTGATTTCCATATCAGAGCCTCACAGGGATGCCGCGGGAGCGCAGGTATTCCTTGGTCTGGCCGATCGTGTATTCGCCAAAGTGATAGATGCTGGCCGCCAGCGCGGCGTCGGCGTTTGCGAAGGCGAAGGCATCGTACATGTGCCCGATGTTGCCGGCGCCGCCAGACGCGATCACCGGTATTCGCACAGCCTCGCCCACGGCCTTTGTGATGTGCAGGTCATAGCCGCCCTTGGTGCCGTCAGTGTCCATGCTTGTGAGCATGATCTCGCCGCTGCCCAGCGATTCGACCTGCTTTGCCCACTCGATGGCGTCGATGCCCGTAGGCATGCGGCCGCCGTATATGACTACCTCGTACCACGCAGGGGTGCCGTCGTTCTTTTTAATGATGTTCTTCGCATGCGGATCGGCGACGTTCGTATTGCTCCGGCAGTCGATAGCCGTGACGATGCACTGCGCGCCGAAAATGTCAGATGCCTCGGTGATGAAAGAAGGGTTCTTGACGGCAGACGTGTTCACGGTGATCTTGTCGGCCCCGGCCCGTAGGATGGCCCGGATATCGTCGATAGTCTTGATGCCGCCGCCGACGGTCATGGGAATGAAGACCTCGTCGGCCGTGCGCTCGATCACGTCGATCATCGTCGCCCTGCCCTCGTGAGAGGCGGTGATGTCAAGGAAGACAAGCTCATCGGCGCCCTGCTCATTGTAGGCCCGCGCCAGCTCCACCGGATCGCCAGCCCGGCGCAGGTTGACGAATTCCACGCCTTTGACCACGCGGCCGCCGTCAGGCCCGATGGTTACGTCGAGACAGGGGATCACTCGTTTCGTGAGCATGATAACCGTGAGGGTTTTATGTGATGATGTGTCTATATATTTAATGGTGAACCTATGCTCGGCGGCTTGTTCGGGTCCAAGTCCTGCGCGAATTGCGGTAAATCTCTGGCGGGACACAAGGTAGAGAAGTACGGTGGCAAGAGCTTCTGCTCACAACGTTGTGCTGATGTCTATAAACACAAGGATCTTGGCAAAATGGAGAAATAGGCATTGTACATAGAGTGCGCGAAGTCCACGGAGGCCATGGCGCTTTTCCATTGAAATTCATTTGAAAATTTTCATTATTCTTGAAAAGTATTATAGTTATTTTTGAAGGTAGTATATGCTGAGCCTGTGGTTGAACACGAGGTACACAACGTATACTACGTACACGACTGATTGTTAACAAAAGGCTTAACATGCCAGTTTTCAAATGACGTCGTGTACGTTGTGTACCTCGTGTACTTTGAGTTCAACCACTGGATAGCCCGTACAAAAAGAAATTCGAAGGACTATAAATGGCAAAATATTGATGGACGAAATCCATCTTTCGCACGCGCGCGACCGGGCCCCGGGCCCCCATATTCAGGCCTCGGGCCCTCATGTTATTCCATCAAGCTATCAGCTATTCTATGGTGCCGCGCCTTCCGTTTGAGCCATCCGGCCTGTGTATTCCACGTACGACGGGTCGAAGGACTTGAGGAAGTCCAGCGAATAGTACCGCAGGAAGGCCTGGACCGGCATCGAGATGAGAGCCGACACGGCGATAAGGAGCAGCAGGCCGATGAGCAGCGCCAGCGCGAAAAGAAACGCGAGAAGTATGTTGGTCTTCACTGCCGCTGCCAGCGCTATCGCGACGACAACCCCGATGGCGACGAAAATCGCCAGGATGAACAGGTACAGCATGCCCATGACGATGGCGATAGCAATTTCCAGCGCCCATCGCACGATGACGTACGCGAAGAACTCAAAAGGCTGTCTCCGGACGAGCCTCCAGACCTCGCCGATGGACTGTCGGAGGCCCATGTTTCTGAAGAACATGAGCGGGACTGCGAAGTCATAGAAGAAGCCGACGAAGAGGCCGACGAGAATGGAGTAGGCAATTATGGCAAGTAGCCCGAGCAGGATGGCTGCAATCAGGGCGAACAGGCTCATGCCTGACATGGCAGTCCATGCCCCCTCCGAAAAGATGTTCCCGTTGCCCAGCGCCCAGAGTATGACCATTAGCATCGCCACCAGAATTGCCCCGACGACGATGAACGAGACGATCGCGACAGCGACGTTGAACAGGAACACCTTGAAGCCCCTGCCCATGTTCTCCTTGAATGCCTTCACGATCCTCACGTTACCCGAAGTCAGGGCATCGATCAAAACGAACGAGAATACGCCGCGCAGGTAAGACAGGAGCAGCCCCAACACGATCGCGACTGCGACGGCTATGAGGATGAACGCCAGGATAACATTATCTGAGAGCACATGACTGAAGTTGTAGTTCAGGTTGCTGAGGTCGCCCTGATTGAAGCTGTATCGCAGGCTGTCGCCCGGGTTGAGCGACGTGCCTGTGCCCACGAAGAAAGTGATGATGGCCAGCTTGATCCAGGTTCCGATGTCGAAGGGCTCGAGCAGTAGCTTGCGTGTTTTCTCGAAAGCCGTGCCCACTGGCTTGAACGCATGCAGCTCAGTCATATGTGCATCATAGTGTGCTACAAATATAAAAAAATGATGACACCGCGGAACCGGAGCCGGTCGCGGAAGTCATTACTGGAAGAGCAGATACGCAATGATCAGATAGCCGAGCACCGTCATCCCGAGGACAATCCAGGAGCCAAAAATGAGGAGCTTCGCCTGGTTCTCTGGTTCGGAGATCCAGGCGACCGCGCCTTTCCACGTCGGTAGTCTCATGCTTTGATCTTTTTGAGACGGAACGTTTCCTCGCGCTCCATCTCCTCAAGCCTGAGCTTGATGAACTTTTCCGCGTCCTTCAGCTCCGGAATCACCTTGAATTCGAGCGCGTTGACACGACGTTTCGTTTTCTCGATGTCTTCCAGCAGCTTCTTCATGGCCGATTCGATCTCCGCGGATACGATGATCTGCTCGACGAGCTTCTCGTACGATTCCGCAGCTTCGTCGATCCTGGACGAGGTGCCAATAATGCCGTAGCCTCTCTCGTGCAACGGCTTCTGGATGCCGGAGGATTCGATCTTCGGCACGACAACACCCATGACATTCTTGCTTTCGAGGCTGATCTCAGGGTGCTCCTTGAGGGAGAATGCGGCGGACATTACCGCCACGTTGCCCTCGACCGTCCGGGCAATGGCAATCTTATTGGTAGCTTCGTCATAGGACTTCAGGAGCTCCGCGCGGGCGTTCCTGGCCTTGTCCATGATCTCGAAGAACTCCATGATCAGGCCATCGCGCTTCATTTTCAGGAGCTTGTGCCCTGACTGTGAGAGCGCGATCTTCTTCTTCAGCTCGAGGAGCTCTGAACGAGTTGGCTTGATGTTATCCTTGACGGCCATTGTCGCACCTTATGCGGCCTTGTTTTTCTTCGACGGGTGGTACTTGTCGATGTACTTGTTGTCGATCTTGTTGAGGGCATTGATCGGCAGCGCGGCGAGCAGGCCCCAGGACAGGTCGAGCGTCTGCTCGATGGTCCGGTCCTCTTCGCGACCCTGGCGCACGAACTTGTCCTCAAATGCGTCGGCGAACTCCAGGAACATGCGGTCCCGTTCGGACAACGCGTCCTTGCCTACGATGGCCACGAGGCCGCGCAGGTCCTTACCCTCGGCGTACGCCGAGTAGCACTGATCGGACACCGCCTTGTGATCCTCCCTGGTCTTGCCGGCACCGATGCCGAGGTTCATCAGACGGGAGAGCGAGGGCGACACGTTGATGGGCGGGTAAATGCCCTTGCGGTGCAGGTCCTTCGCAACCACGATCTGGCCTTCGGTGATGTAGCCGGTCAGGTCAGGGATCGGATGGGTGATGTCGTCGCCGGGCATGGTCAGGATAGGCAGCTGGGTGATCGAACCCTTCTTGCCTTCGACAATGCCTGCGCGCTCGTATAACATCGCTAAGTCGGTGTACATGTAGCCGGGGTAGCCACGACGGCCGGGCACTTCTTCACGAGCCGCGCCGATCTGTCGAAGCGCCTCGCAGTAGTTGGTCATGTCGGTGTAGATGACCAGCACGTGCATATCCTGCTCGAAAGCCAGGTACTCGGCAGTCGTCAGCGCCAGCCTCGGCGTGATAATACGCTCGATGGCCGGGTCGTCGGCGAGGTTCAGGAACACGACGGACCTTTCGAGAGCGCCAGTGCGCTCGAAGTCCTTCATGAAGGTCTGGGCCTCTTCGGCGGTGATACCCATGGCGCAGAACACGACGGCGAACGGTTCGGTCGAGCCGACCACCTTCGCCTGCCTGGCGATCTGCAGTGCGATCTCGTTGTGCGGCAGGCCCGAGCCCGAGAAGATCGGGAGCTTCTGGCCACGCACCAGCGTGTTCATGCCGTCGATCGTGGATATGCCGGTCTGGATGAAATCCTTCGGCTGCTTGCGGGCGTCCGGGTTGATGGCGGCGCCCACGATGTCCAGCTGCTTCTCCGGGATGATGGCCGGGCCGCCGTCGAGCGGGTCGCCGGCACCGGACAGGATACGGCCCAGCATGTCCTTCGAGACTGGCATCTTGATCGTTTCACCCAGGAAGCGGACGCCGCTCTCCCGGCTGATACCTGCCGTTCCCTCGAACACCTGGACGACGACGAGCTCGTTCGACGTGTCCAGCACCTGGCCACGCTTGATGGAGCCGTCCGAAAGCTGGATGTTGACCAGCTCCTCGAAGCCGACGGGCTCGGTCTTCCTGACGAAGACCAGCGGGCCGGCAATTTCAGAAATTGTCTTGTATTCCTTCATTCAGGCCGCCTCCATCGCCTTGAACTCGGCTTGCATTGCCTTGTTAATGTTATCCATGTACTGCTCGAAGTTGGACTCGAACTTGACCTTGGCCATGTCGTCCTTGGACTTCGACGCGAGGATCCTCGCCATCGGCACGCCTCCGGCGAGCGCCTTCTTGGCGTAGTCGCCCCAGGTCATGATCCCGTTGAGCATCATGAACTGCTTCTTCATGCTGCAGAATGTGTCGACCTCATGGTAGGCATTCTGCTGCAGGAAGTACTCACGGATCATGCGAGCGATCTCGAGAGTGAGCTGCTGGTCCTCGGGCAGCGCATCGGAACCGACAAGCTGCACGATTTCCTGGAGCTCGGACTCTCGCTGGAGGAGCTCCATGGACCGCATCTTGAGCTTGTTCCACTCGGGCGAGACGTTTGCGTCGTACCAGCCCTTCAGCGAGTCCTGGTACAGCGAGTAGCTGTTCAGCCAGTTGATCGCGGGGAAGTGTCTGCGCTGGGCAAGCTTGGCATCCAGCGCCCAGAACACCTTCACGATACGCAGGGTGTTCTGCGTGACTGGCTCCGAGAAGTCGCCGCCGGGCGGGCTCACGGCACCGATGACCGTAACGCTGCCCTGGTCGCCTTTCTCGGTGATCACACGGCCGGCCCTCTCGTAGAACTCCGAGAGCCGGGCCGCGAGGTAAGCGGGATAGCCTTCTTCACCGGGCATCTCTTCGAGACGCGAGGAGATTTCTCTCATCGCCTCTGCCCAGCGGGACGTCGAGTCTGCCATCAGCGAGACGCCGTAGCCCATGTCACGGTAGTATTCCGCGATGGTGATGCCCGTATACACGGAGGCTTCTCTGGCCGCCACAGGCATGTTAGACGTGTTCGCGATGAGTACGGTCCGGTCCATGAGCGGATTCCCGGATTTCGGGTCCGTCAGGTGGGGGAACTCGGCAAGCACTTCAGTCATCTCGTTGCCACGTTCGCCACAGCCGATGTAGACGACGATCTCGGCATCCGACCACTTGGCCAGCTGCTGCTGTGTGACCGTCTTGCCGCTGCCGAAGGGGCCGGGGATGGCCGCCGTGCCGCCCTTGGCGATCGGGAACAGGCCGTCGAGGATGCGCTGGCCCGTGACTAATGGGATGTCCGGCTGCAGCTTTTCCTTGTATGGCCGGGGCCTGCGAACAGGCCACTTGTGCATGAGCTTGAGCTCAGTGCCGTTGTCGAGGTGGCCGATGACCTCCTCGACGGTGAACTCGCCCGACTTGATGTCCTTGATCTTGGTCTCAGGCGTGCCGGGCGGCACCATGATCTTCTGCTGGATAGTCTTGGTCTCCTGGACGGTGCCGATGATGCTGCCGCCCTTGACCTTGTCGCCGGCCTTCACGGTCGGGACGAAATTCCACTTCGCGGTCCTGGACAGGCCGGGCGCCGTGACGCCCCGAGAGATGAAGCTGCCCATCTTCGCTTTCAGCACGGGAAGCGGGCGCTGGATGCCGTCGTAGATGGACGTCAGCAGGCCGGGCCCGAGCTCGACCGACAGCGGCAGGCCGGTATTCTCGACCGGCTCGCCGGGCTTGATACCGGAGGTATTCTCGTATACCTGGATAATGGCCTTCTCGTTGTCGATCTCGATGACCTCACCCATGAGACCCTCTTTGCCTACCTTCACCACGTCGTACATACGGGCGTTGAGGCCGAGAGCAGTCACCACCGGACCGGCAACACGGTAAATAGTTCCTTGTTGAGTCACTGTAAACACCTTTGATGATATTCGATTAATGCTACTCCGGGTCACTTCCACAGGTCGACGCCTATGGCGCGGCGGATTTTCTCCCGCAGCCCGGACTCTTCCCTGCCCCCTATGGCTATGAACGTGGGCTCGACAGATTCATCGATGGATTTCTGCAGGCCCGAAGGCAAAGTCTTGATGTCGTCCGCATGCAGCACGATGATGCCAAGATTCGGGTCATTCATGCACTGTCTCACGCGATCCTCGAGCTCCTTATTGCTTTCGACGTCGAAAGTCTTCCTGACGCCAGCGAGCCTGAAGCCGACGACGAAATCGCTCTTGCCGATTACTGCTATCTCCATCAGATCACCAGCTGGCTCTTGATTGTCTCGTCGCTCAAGTGCATCTCCTTGCCCCGTGCGATGGTCCTTAAATTATTGATCTCCACGGTCTTATTGATCACGTATCCCAGGATCGGAGTGACCGACAGCGGGTACAGGTGAGAGATCTTGTTTGCGTAGCCCATCTGCCCTTTGTACAGGGCGATCTCGACTTCGTTCAGAGAGTTCGTCTCCCGGTAGTTCTCTACGGCCTCCGAGAGGTCAGCCCAGTACGGGTATTCCTTCAGCGCGTTGACGAACTCGTCGAAGCTCGGCGCCTGCGCCAGCTTCCGGAGGTCGTCCGGCTTCAGCTTTGCGCCGCCGGGGATCATGTAGTCCATGATCTTGTCGTACTCCAGCCCGGCCCGCTTGAGCCGGAACAGCGTACGGAGGTTGGTGAAGTCGATCTCCCGGTGGATGAAATTGATGAACAACGCCGTGGCGTTAGCCTTTTGGACCGGCAGTGATGCCATGTAGCCATAGTACGCCTTGTCCAGGCTGTTCTCGATGTCCGACAGGACATGGGTCTTGTTATAGCTGTCCATCGCATTCAGGAGCGGCTTGTAGAAGATCGTCCCGGACAGGTCCTCGACCATGTCCTGGATGTTGGCCTTCTTGACCATCTCATTCAGGGTTTCCTGCCGGATGCTGCCCGCGGGCACTAGTGTTGCCCGGATTTCCTCGTCAGAGGCCCCGGAGAACTTGCCCCTCATGATCGACTTGATGTTCCAGACGTCCCAGCGCATCAGGTATGCGCCGATCAGCCCGTGGAGCTCGCCCTGGCAGAAGCCCTGGACCTGAGTCAAGTCCCGGGCCAGGTTCAGGTTCAGCGCGTACTCGAGCAGGTCGATGCCACTGTATTTCGTGGCCAGCTCATCGATCTCCTGCTTGTATTTGCTTTCCCCGATAAACCGGCTAATTTCGGGCAGGCTCATCTGGAGCAGCTTGAGGTAGGTCTCCCGTGTGAACAGGAATGACTTCCTGACTCTCACTCTCGTGGCCGCGTAGGCGAAATTGCCGCCCTTCGTGCGTAGAAAAGCCATATCGCTTCACCTGTTGCCGAAAAGGATGTCCGATACGGGCTTCATCGACGAGTTCCACACGTCCTCGAGAATCGAGTCAAACGTGTAGTCCAGGTTGACGCTCCCGTCGCTGCTGTTGATCACGATGCCGCCGATGCACTTGATGTTCCCGCCGTACTCGTAGCCCGAGCCTTTGACGAGATCGGCATCCGCAGCGTTCGTGTAGATCTTGCCCGCCGGGATTTCCTTTCGAGCCATGCCTATTAGCTTGTTGAGTATATCAACCTTCTTTTCTCGGGGAAGCGCTGACAGGCGCTTCACGTATTCGGCACGCACCTCGGCAAGAACGTCTTTCTCGGCGTTCAGTTTCGCCTTCTTGACGTCCAGCTTGGCGCTCGAAAGCTCCCTCTGCCTCATCTTGGGTATGGCGAGATCGGCTTTGCTCAGCTCCGAGGCCACGATCTGCCTTGCCTGAGCCTCGGCAGACTGTTTCTCTGCCGCGGCTTCGGCGGTCGCCCGTGCCACGATCTCTTTGCTTTCCGTCTCGGCCTTGTCCGAGATGTCCTTCACGACTTTGTCCAGTCCCATTTCAGGTCCCACCTTAACAAAGCGTGTTTACAGGAACATCAGCAGGATGGCAATGACCAGACCGAAGATGACGATGGTTTCCGGCAGCGCCACGAAGACAATGCCCAGGCCGAAGAACGAGCGGTCTTCAGCGACGGCGCCCACCGTTGCGGCACCGATGGGCCCCTGAGAGAGACCAGTACCAATGCCTGCTAATCCGACCGCTAAACCTGCGCCTATTGGTGCTAATTCCAACATAGTGTTAATCCTCCGTGTATTTTCTTATGTATCCGAATGGATCGTAAATTTTGCCCCCGCTCTTGTAGAATTTCTGGAAGAATTCTACGTAGTGCAACCTGAGTGACTGGATGAAGGGGGCGTAGATGCCCAGCATCAGGTTAACCGTGTGTCCGAATATGAACACGACGATCGCTCCTATCAGGCCGATGATTCCCGCGTCTGCCAGCATTATGGCGATCGTGTTGATCGCGAATGCTATGCCGACGGAGGAGAGGCCTACTGCCAGAAGACGAGTGTAGGAGAGTGTATGGCTCAACGGGTTGGTGATCTCGATCAGGCCTACCATGCCCTCGCCGATAGCTATCAGTATCACTCCGAGTAGCAGGAGGATGAGACCGGCAAGGAACAACGGGTTAGTAAAGCTCAGGCTGCCCATGTTCTGTTCCAGCACCAGCGGGAAGACATACCATATCAGCAGGAAGCCGCCGAGAAGCAGGCTGAACCAGCTGCCCTTATGCAGGATGGCCGTCTTCATGCCGTGCTGCCTGAGCTCGTTCCTGAACCCGAGCACGTAGCCGAGCAGGAGGTGGATCACGCCGACGACACAGGTCAAGACCAGCAGGTCTTTGATCCCGAACACGTACGAGTCATGGTGGAACCCGCCTGGCTGCATACGTTCGATGGGCAGCGAGATCGGGCCGATGGGGCCGACGGTCAGGCTCTGCGGGTATAGATCGTGTAATGACACCAATCCGAGAATGCCACCTTCGCTCTTGCCCAGTTCGTTGACTGTGATAGGCTCTGCGATGGCGAAACCCATGAATTCGCCGAACAGGACGCCGAAGATGATCGCGGATATCGCGCAGAGCAGGAACACGTTGAGCAGCACCTGTATTCCAGAACTGTGTTTCAGCAACCTCTTGACGACCAGGGTGAGCCCCAACGCGATGAGGCCGTAGCCGATGTCGCCGAGGATGAAAC
>JAEZKS010000197.1 GCA_023436075.1 Methanobacteriota archaeon | reverse complement strand
GTACAATACAGGCTTCTTCATCGTCGCACCTTATATTATTAGACCCGGAGGGTTAAAATATAGGTTCTCTCAGGATTTGTTAGGCGCTCAGACTCGCGGGCAAAAGACGACGGGCGTCAGCTTTTTCGGCTGATGTAACGGGTGTAGCGGCTGGCCGGCCTTCGTCGTCCCGAGGCAGTGCAAATCCCTGACACTCCCGATCAGCTCCAGTACCTCGCGGTCGCGCCCACGGAGCTTTCCGAGCACTCCCCAGGCCGCTACCGTCAGGTCTGAATTCTTCACCGCTTTCAGGATGGCTCCGTCGTTCTCCGGGCCCACCGGGTCGGGCACTCTCTTAAGCATCTCCGGGTAGGTCGACCGCAGTGCAAAGAGGTTCACCACTTCCATGCTCCCGAAGCCCCAGTCCCGGGCGTAGCCATAGCACCGCCTTACCGTGGGATCGAACCTCTCCGCATCCGCCGTGGAAGGGTTCAACATGACGAAAGCCACCTTGCCCGCCGACAGGCTGCTCCATCGCCTCCAGAGGCTGTAGCGATACTGCTCGCCCTCGCTGAAAGTCGCGCCCTGCTCGATAAATGACGTTTTTGCGGACAGATTAACACGCCCTGCCTGATTTTCTGCTATAGCGGCAGCAGTTAAAAACTTGTCCAGAGACAGCAGGCGCCCTGGCCAGATGAAATAATAAAAGGGCGGGCGCTTCGTCGCTGGCCTGGTCCGGGCGCACGCGAGGCCGCCCCACCGATGCGGATTTATTTATTCGTTGTGCACCGGCACGTCCGGGAATGGCAGCGTGCTGAATGCTCTCATGACGCGGTAGTTGATCGCCCTGGTGAAGCCCTCGGCATACTCGATCTCGACCTGCATGCCCCGGAACTTCGCGGTCGCCTCCTCGCGCTCGATGAGGTGCTCGATGCTGCCAAGGTGCTCGATGCCGGCCTTTTCCGACAGGCTCTTGTGCTGCTTCAGCGCCTTGAGCTTGGTCTGGATGGTACTCTCGATGTCGATGTACACGACTCCGGCCGAGTTCACGCCGCTCGTCGTCTCAGAGTAGTACAGGCATGGCACCTTGTATGATTTGTGCTTCGTCTTCACCTCGTCGTTGCGCGCCAGCAGGCAGGCGCCGAGGACCGCCGTCGACAGCTTCCGGTGGTCGGGGTTGTAGTCGGTGGGCTGGTGGGTGATCACGATATCCGGTTTCACCGAGCGGATGAGCTCGACGATCTTGTGCACCGTCGGGGTGTCATCTTCGATCTCGCCTTCCTCGAGGTCGAGAAACATGGTCTCGCACCCCAGCGCCTTTGCCACCTTCGTGGCCTCCGCCTGGTTTTCCTCGCAGGCCGAGACGCAGATCACACGGTTCCCGGCCTTTGCCATCTTCGCCAGCGTGCCGCCGCACTGGTACGGCATGTCGAACGGATCGGCGTGGGCGCCGATCGCCAGAACTGTAAGCTTCGCCATGGTTAATCCTCCAAATTGAATAAAAATTATATGCGTTTTTATCCTTATAGCTCTACCCCAAGCGCCTGGCATTCGCGCCTGGCCAAACTCTTCCGTCAGACGCCTTTACGCCGTCGCAGCCATCGTCATCGATTCGGCCCTGCTGATCATCGCCGAGGCAAACTTCGCCAGTGCAGTCAGTGTCTCCATGCCGCGGTCGCCTATCTCGCGCCTGCCCCTTGTGGAGTCGAGGATCATCGCGCCGAGAAACCGGCCATTCTTCTCCAGCGGGAGCGCGATCATGGACTTCACGCCGAGCCGGTCCGCCTTGCTTCCCGGAGAAGTACACAGCGGATGGTGTTTCGATCCCGCGATGACCAGAGGGTTCCTGGACTCCATGACTCTGCGCGCATACTGTGTTTTATCAGCTTCCGCGGCGCAAACGGCTTCCTGTTCCGCAGGAGTGCGCTGCCACCCAGAGAAAGCGACAATCGATCGAAAGACGCCGTTGCGGTCGTCGTACAGCAGGATGTCGCAGCCGGTGGCCATGATCGCCTCGGGCACGCTGGCGGCGATGATCCCCAGCAGCGGGAGCATGCCGGGGGCAATGCTCATGGGCGCCTTTTTTACGGTCCGAGCATGCAGCGTGATGACGCTCATGTCGGCTAATCCGGTGTTGTTCAATGGCGCGGAGTCACAGGTGACGGGAATCTTCCGGCCAGTAGCATTATCCTTGAAAGTGACCTCCTGTCCGCTAAACGCTTCGCCCCGCATGGCCCGGATCAGCGGCCATCTGTCGGGAGGCAGAAGCTCGCCCGTGTCATCGATGACATCGTAGTGGCTAGTGTCCTGGAAATACCGGGCGCCCTCGCCCGGCGTACGAAGCCCGAACAATTCCATGGCCGCAGGGTTCATGTAGTCGACGTAGCCGTCGCGGCCGGCTACGATCACGCCGTCGACCATGTCATGCAGGACCGCTTCAAGATAACGCAGCCGTTCCTCGCAACGCCTCTCCGGAGGCGCTATCTCTTCACCGGTGGTCTCTGCGCGTGTCTCCTCCCTGACCAGATCGCCCCTTTTCTCGACGTCATACTTCATCTAAACCCACCTGATGGAATTTGTTTTTACAACTATTTTTACGTGAGCGCATTTTAATCTGAATGAGAAACCATATTCCGGATGCCCCGGAAACGATTGCACGGGCCTCCGTCTTTTCGCCCTGGACATGAAAACATGACGATAAAAACATATAAACAGGGCTGCACCAATAGGGAGATAGTTTAATTAAAATATTATATTTACCTTAATATATTTATTATGAAGCCGACGCAAGGCGATTTTGAAAATCGGCATGCTCAGGATACATTTTTACTTTTTCCCCGGAAATGGCCCGCATATTCCATGGGATATGCGGAGCAACTGCTTTTTTTCCGTCGCCTGCCAAGGTTAGTTTAAAATGCCTGTGCATACACCTATCTCTAAAATCATAACGTAAAAACCCATTAAGGGGGATGCCACCACGACTGATTTCACTACCGGTAACAGGACTGTACTGACTTTTAACATCACTGAAAACATCAGGAAAAAACTGGGCCATGAAGGCCGGAAAATCGAGAGCATCAAAGTGATGCGATTTTCTGACCGGATGAACACCCGGGGCGTTTACGTCTGCGCGGGCAACGACGACGTCCTGGAAGAGATCGCCCCCACGCCGCTACAGGCGTGCGGTCTCGTGACCATCATGAACGGCAAGTTCGTGCTGATCGAGAGCGGCGGGGAGACGACGCTGCATTTCTCCGATGCGAAGTCCGAGGACGATGTCATCGACCTCGTCCACATCCTTTCCGAGGAAAACGGCCTGGCCGACGGCATCAGGCGCTACAAGTCCATGGCCAGACGCATAGAGCCGTTCAACAGCCCGACGCCAGTGGCCGTGGCTGCATGAAAATTCTTTTTTATGTGTAGTCATTTGAAATGAAAACAGAAAAGCTCTTTTTTGAGTTTTTACGAAGGCTTCTATCAGGACGCCGATTATCATATAATCACTCTATAGTCAACGAATGGTTTTGTCGGCAGCGTGTATAGTCTTCTTGAAAGGTTTTTGACGGAGCATTTTCCTCGGGAGAGACGCGGGCTGGTAAACCGTGGAAGGCCATCTGTTATCTCGCGTGCGCGCGAGACCGGTGGGTCCTATCGTTAACACCAGAAGCCCCGAAGATAGTTTACAACCTTTCAGGAACGATATAAATGCCCTGTCAAAACGTGCAAAAAGATACACGAATGAGAATATGCGCCGTGTTCAATGCCTTATAGCCTGTGCAAAAAGGTCTCAGATACGCAGGACTCCAGCTAGCAGCGATCGCAGATAGCCCAGGTACGGGACCTTGAACCGCGCGATGCCGTGTATCCACTCGGGCTGGACTGGCTGCATCGTGCAGATGTTGGATTCCTGGTCGGTAATGTTGTTATTGTTGTCTCCGAGGGTGATGTAGCCCGACGCCGGTGCGAGAGGGCCTCCCGGCCACATGGGCTCGGACTTGTTGACCCAGCGGATGGCGCGATGGATGACCATAGGCTTGCTACGGTCCCCATAGGGATAATACACGATGACATCGCCCGGCTCCCCATACTGCCAGTAGCTCGTGCTGACCGATTCCTCGTATGTCTTCACGTCGCCACGGTTCAGCCCCTGGACCAGCACGAGGTCGCCGGCATGCATGTGGTCCAGCATGCTCGTGCCGTCAACTGATACCACGGGGGACCATGTGCCCGCGTAGAGGTAGAGCGCCAGCGCGATGACGGCGACGAATGCCAGCGAGAAGACAAGGTCTTTCATGAACTGGTACAGGTCGGGGTGAGCGGCCAAAAATCGCTTGATATCATCTATCGGACCAGACATGAGAAATGCCCCGGGTCAACTTGACTCGTAAACAATAGCCGGGCAGGCTATAAATATTTGTCCGTCCCTGCGCCGGAATCTAGCGGAAGCGGGCACAGCAGAAGCGCATTATTTACGCAACTGATAAACATCGGTCAGGGAACTCTGGTCGTATTTTGCCGCGGTTTCGACATCTAAACAGGTATGCTATAGCAAGATTTTTACGGAAACTGGAAACATTTCTGTCTGCAAAAATAAGGATTAATTAAATGGCCTGACAGGGGCTAAATCTTTATATAACAAAATGATAACTATATATAAGGATAGTTATGGCAGCCCAAGCGAAGGCAAAAAGGAAGGTAAGAATAGGCGGAACGATCGACAGCGACGTCGCCGACTGGCTCGGCCGGACCAAAGGTAAGGAAAAATTCTCCAAGCACCTGAACGTCATCCTGAGAAGCGTCATGGAGTCCGGGGCCGGGGCACAGCCGTCCCTGGAGAGCTTTCAGATCAAGCTCGACAACATCCTGGACCGGGTCAAGCAGTTGCAGGATAAGGTCGAATGCATTGAGCCGGGCAGGGCGTCGGCAGTTCCGGCAAAGCGTCCTCGCGGCAGGCCCAGGAAGATAGATACCGCCGTCGGGCGTAAGACGGGCGGCAAACGTGCCGCAGCTGGCACCGGGTACGACGTCCGGGACGACGTACAGTGGTTCCTGTCTCACGACCGGTACGGAAAGGTCAGGGCTGAGCCGCTGATCAACGCGTTTGAAATGGTACAGAGAAAGCTGGAGACCGGCGACAATCTGACAGTCGGCATGCTCAAGGAAGACTACGACACCTCGGCCATCGGCGTGCCATACCCTACCTTCAGACTGTTCTACTTCCCACTGATCCGGGACCGCATGCTGGAGAAAAAGATTATCGAGAAGGTCGAAAAGCCAGGAAAGAAAGGAGTCTACAGGAAGCGATGAGCCACGGGCTCACTCTTCCGTCTCCGGCGAATCGTCGCCGAGGTCTCCCTCTTTTTCCAGCTCGTTGCCGACGGCGATCAGCTCTTCTCCGAGCTTCTTCGCATAGCGGGGGTTGAGCTTGAACCGGCCGATCTTCCGGTCTTTCCGGACTTTGGCTATCTCGATGAACTTCTTGCCGTACTTGTCAACGTCCTCACGGATGGTCATCTTCCAGCCGCTTCCCATGCTAATTTCTCGCTCTTCCATCAAAACCACCAATGCGTCATGCCATAGGATAACGTTTTCGCTGTTTATCCGACCGGCCTTTGCCGCTCAACACGAGGGCCCGAGGCCTCAACACGAGGGCCCGAGGCCCGGTCACGCACCGGACCGGCCGGACGGCCTGAGACAAATATATTATAATCAGCCTGCTATATTATTGTGTTGATGTGCGCCGTCGCGCTTAGATTTATATAGTAAGCTAACTGAAAAGGCGACAGCAGGTTCGATCATGATCTTCGAAAAGATAGGGACGGTACCCACGGCGGACGAGCTGGTGGACAAAGCGTTCTCCCGAGCCGTCCGGGCTGGCCGGGGCAAGCTCGGCGGGGAGTATACCGACAAGCGAGAGGTGGAGGAGTCGATGGTGTTGACCGCGGGTAACATCCTGTCCGACAACCTCAGGAACGCGGCCCGGGACTGGCCAAGCTTTGACAAGATCGGACCGTTCTACCGCGAAATCACAGACATTCTGGCGGGCGTAGACAGGGTCAAAATGGCCCTATCGTCCATCGCCTGGGCGGCGGACAAGACGAAAGACATTTCCCGCAAGTACGTCGGCATGATCCGCAAGAGCGAGGACCCGGTGAAGGTACGCAAGCAGGCATTCGCCCGCATGGCGTCGATCGTCCATGATATCGACCGCGACTTGCGCTTCCTGAATGACACCCGAAACAAGCTTCGCGACCTGCCGGACATCAAGGACGAGCCTACCATCGTCGTCGCGGGATACCCCAACGTCGGCAAGTCCAGCTTCGTGGCCCGCGTTTCGAGCGCTAAGCCGGAGATCGCCCTGTACCCGTTCACCACGAAAGGCATCATCATCGGCCATTTTACCAGGAACAAGCGCCGGTACCAGGTCATCGACACGCCCGGGCTACTCGACCGGCCGCTGGAAGAGCGGAATGACATCGAGCGACAGGCTATTTCCGCGCTGCGGCATGTGGGCGAAGTGCTCCTGTTCATAATTGATCCAAGCGAAGAGTGCGGCTTTACCATGGCGGAGCAGGAGAAACTCCTCGACGAAGTCCGAAATACGGTGAGGATGCCGGTCCTGGTGGTCGCTAACAAGATCGACGTGCCCCATGCAGAAACTCGCGCCGACATGCAGATGTCCACGCTCGCTGGAGAGGGCGTCGACGAGGTCAAGGATCACCTTGTCGAGATGCTACAACGGGCACCCCGACGCGAAAAGCCTCCCGAAGCTGAACCGGAAGGGACACCTGAACTGCCGCCGTCGCGAAAGAAAAAGTAGGCGGCAGCAAGGCTAAAACGGGTTTACCCCTGCGGCGAGACATCCGGCAGCGAAACCGATGATCGCGCCCGTGCACAGGAACGGCAGCCCGGCCATCGGCTTTCCCTTCAGCACGTAGTACATGAGCACAGCGTGGCTGACCAGCGTGCCGATCACCGTGCCGAGGGCGGGGAAGTTGACGAACCCGATCCCGGGCGCATCGATGAACACGTTGGCCGAGACAGCAAGAATGGTGGGCATCACCGCGTCTCCGAGGCCCATGATGAACGTTTCGCGCTCCCCTTCTTTCCGATCCTTAATCTTCGCCTTGTTTCTGATGTATGAGTAGTTGAGCTTCGTCGGCAAGACGAACAGGACGGGCAGGTTCAGTTCCGTGACACCCTCGGCCAGCGTGAGCATGTGCTTCGTCTTGTATACGGCTATGTAGTCGTAGGCGATCAGCGCGATCAGTAACAGCAGCGTCGGCAGAACAGCCAATGAGACACCGAAAAGCGCGGCTGCCCCGGCAGCGGTGAGCAATCCGATCACGTCGACTACGTACCACTCGGGGTAGACGATCATGAGGGCGGTCAGCGCGATTGCCAGGACGAGGGACCCGGCCATAACGATGACGCTGCTCAGCGGATCGTCGATGAAGAACCCGCTGACGCCGATGAAGACGTAGATCAACGTGGAGAGCACTGCGAAGGTGATGATCGCCTTGAGCAGCCACCGCAGCTTGTACTTGATGATCGCAAGGATAATGATCGCGTAAATGAGGATGAGCACCACGTAGATGAGCGGGTTCAGCAAGCTCTCCGGATTCTCAAACGCGCTCATGTCGTTGCTTTTCAGCGGGACCGCGAGCGCCAGGGCGATCACCTGTACGATCAGCATGAAGATCGCCAGGCCGAGCGGCCCGAGAAGGTTGGCTGTTTTCAGCTTCAAACGTATCACGCCACTAACCATCATAGGCACAGCGAGAGGATAAAGATATTTCCCTACGAGTGATTGTGAAATTTGAATTGCTTTGCCACACGCCGTAAACCCATTGTGCCGAAGGTGCGGGCACAAATCCGGGTATCATCGATTGAAAACGGCCTGCGCTTGAGGTATAGGCCGGAAGGAAATGCATCGCGCAGGAGTGCCATAAAGCCCCGGATCATTTCTCGCTCGCCTTCGATCATCAGCCCGAAGCAGGTTTCTTTTGCCCTTACGGGCAGATGATTCAGGTATGCTAATGCTATCACGCCACTGGCACGGGCACCGGTTTCGGGATCGATGAAGACCATCCACGTTTCAATAGAAGAGCCATTATCTTCTCGAGCGTGGCTCGGTGTACATGTTAAACTCATACAGCCTCGTGAAATAACATTCGGGACAGAACGTGCGTATCCTGCGCTCATCCACGTTTACCTCGTTGTCCGCGCAGTTGCCGCAGTTGGGACAGCGGGCAGTGTAGGCCATGTCCCAGACGTCGTGCAGGCGGCGGTAGCCGGCTTTCTCGAACACGGGTCGCTCGTCGGGCAGGTCGATCTCGTGGAGCGTATAGTGGCGCTTGGTAAAACAGTGCGTGCAGGTGACCGTCGCGTTCGTCGGGCCGATCTCGATAAGCTGGCTTGTTCCCCGGTGGCATTTGTAGCACGGGGCTTCTTTCACCAGGTCCCATCTGCTGCCCTCGACTGGCTCGCCCATCATGAAAATCCCGTAAAATAAAGGGACGTTGATGCTTAAAACGATGTTCCGCTTTTATGATGGTTTTCCATGGAGCGGTATCTCCGCAACAATTTTAAGAGCCGGACGACAATTTCACTACTATGAAAGTCCTTGCCCTCGCGGACATCCACGGGAAATTTTTCCGGCTGGACGGCATAGTCAGGAAGAGCGACCCGGTGGATGCGGTGGTGGTCGCAGGCGACCTCACCCATGGCGGGCCGCCGGAGAACGCGGTGCGCAGCATCTCCATCCTCAAGCACTTCTGCCCACGTGTCCTCTGCGTGCCGGGCAACTGGGACACGCCGGAAGTGGCGCAGGCCATCGGTGCGTACGCGGTGAACCTGGACGAGACACCCCGGGTCATCATGGGCCGGGAGTTCATGGGCCTGGGCTACTCCACGCAGACGGGCAACAACACGCCATCGGAGGTCTCCGAGGAGAACATGGCTTACAAGCTGCTGGACGTCCTGCTGAGCCACCCGCATTCAGGCAAGACCGTACTCGTCACGCACCAGCCGCCCTTCGAGACGCTCGACATGACGGAACACGGCCCCGCCGGCAGCAAGGCCCTGCGGTCGGCGCTGGACAGGGTAGACGTGATCATCTGCGGCCACATCCACAAGCAGCGCGGGAAGATCAAGGATGGCGCGTGGATCATTAACCCCGGATATGCCGCGGAAGGGCAGGCGGCAGTCATCGATCTCGACACGATGGATATCATCTGGATCGACTCGGTCATTTGATATACCGATTAACGCTGGCATCCGGCTTTGGTCGGACGCGGCCTCGCGCGCGTTTTACGTGCCGGGGCAGGGCTGAGCGACTGATTTTCCCGGCTATGACTGTCATATCAGTCCTTGTTTCGGGCTCCTGTAGAACGAAAACTCTCGCCAGGGCTCCAGGGAGATGAAGCACGCCAGGAACGTTTACAGCGCGCCAAGTGCGCCAAGGAGCCAAGCACGCCAAGCTTTTTTAACAAAAGGCATACTGGAGCATCTTGTTTTAATCATTCTTGGCGTGCTTGGCCTCTTGGCGTGCCTGGCGAGCTGTAATGTCCTGGGCCCTTGATACCCTTGGCGCTCTTGGCGAGAAGATCGTACGACGCATAGCCGAAACACGGGCAAAACGACAGCGGCCAGTCAATCTATCGCTCTTTTCTTCGTAATCCTGGAAGAAGTAATATATTGTAATTTATATAATATATAGAGCGATGCAAAAGGACATCATGGCGCAGTGGATGCTGAGGCTCGCCCGGGAGCACCCGGAGCTGTTCGGCCGGGGCGGTGACTGGAAAGTCTCATCCATGAGGGAGCCGCAGGCAGCCTCCCACGACACCAGGATCTACTGGATCGACAACCAGATGGTCCACGTCAAGTTTTTCGGACGCACGCTCGGAAGAACCGGGACGACCTATGAGCCGGCCCGGGAGATGGATGCCGAGTATCGGGCATTGCGGGAGTTCGAGCGCAGAGGGTTCACCTCGGGCCGGTACCAGATCGTGCGGGCACTCGGCTGCAGCGAGAAAGCCGACTGCGCGCTCGCCACGCTGTATAAAGATGGGGAATCGCTGCTCTCCATCATGACAGGGGCTATCGAGGGCAGGCGGAGCGAGGCAGACCTGTACATGGGGCTGGAACTGGCCGCAGGCCTGCTGAAGAAAATCCACACGGTCATGCCGCAGAGCTACTTCGTAGACCAGTGCGAGCTGTTCTACTCATACCTGAAGTCGCTCTTCTACCTCGAGGAACTGGGCGTGCTCGACGGCCACCATCGCCGGATCATGAAAGCGCTCGCCTGCTGGTATGATTTCCTGCCGCTGTTCGGCCAGCGAGGCGTCACCGTCCACGGCGACGCCAATCCCTCAAACTTTAAGATCAGCGAGGGAATCATCTGTGCCTTCGACGTAGAGCGAAGCCGCCCACGGCGCAGCCCGTGCGTGGACCTTGGCGCCATGGCCGCCGAACTCTCTCACCAGTTTGCCTACCTCAAACACAACGCTTCCGCCGCGGAGCCGTTCGTGGAGCATTTCCTGCGTTCCTACGAGCCTGATGACTGCGCCCGCCACGAGATCGAACGGATGCTCCCCTTCTTTATCTCCCAGAGCCTGTTCAAGGTCGCAATGCTGGGCTACTGGAGCTCCGGGCACCGGAAGTTCCTGGTCGAGCGAGGCGTCAGGCAGATCGAGGTGCTCCCGGAATGATCGTCGCGATCTTGTTCGACATCTACGGCACGCTGATAGACATCCAGACGGACGAGATCAGCATGGA
>JAEZKS010000193.1 GCA_023436075.1 Methanobacteriota archaeon | reverse complement strand
TCTGTGACCTCTGTGTTGAAGCTCGGTGCCCTCTTGAAAACCTCCGAGACCTACAAGAGGTTGAAACGCACGCGAGCCGCTGTCCCTCTCCAAGCGTCCCCGTGCCGGCAAAATCCCCGCAACATTTATATACATTCGGTCCGATTCTATGTCCCAAGTATGAGGACTGTATGAGTGTCAACCGTGGAAAGACGCTCGTAAGCCTGCTCATCCCATCCTCTTACACAGAGGAAAGCCCTGATCCGAGGATCAAGACGTACAAAGTGGGACAAATCGCCCGCGCCGCCGCGATCTTCCGGATTGACGAGATAGTAATATATCGTACGAAAGGGCCGGACGACACGAGGTTTATAAGCACCGTGCTCCGGTACGCGGAAACGCCGCAGTATCTGCGAAAAGCGCTTTTCCCCGTGCAGGACGCGCTCCGGTTCGCCGGAGTCATCCCACCGTTGCGCATACCCTCTCATACAGTTTCGAAAGAATCGGAATACCGCGAAGGTATTGTGACCAGTGTCGGGTCTGACCGGAGCGTTCGGGTCGATGTCGGTATCGACAGCCCAATCTCCCTGGAGGTGCCTGAAAGGGCGCTGAAGAAGGGAGAGCGCATATCAGTCAGAATCTGTTCGCGAAGTAAAAACGCACAGCTCGTGAATAAGAAGGACATCCCCCTGTATTGGGGCTATGAAGTAAAGACTGCAAAGTCGCTTCACGAAGCGCTGGCGGAAATCGATGGCTTAAGGATAGCCACTTCGGTCAAGGGGCAACCCCTGGACGTGACGTTGCTGTCCGAGATAGGCGCAAATGCGAAGCAAAGGGATAAGGTTTCCGTGGCGTTCGGCAGCCCCTCGAAAGGGCTGGATGCTATCTTACTCGATGAAGGGCACAAGCTTGAGGATCATTCCAGTTACGTGGTGAATGCGATACCAAACCAGGGTGCAGCCACGGTACGCACGGAGGAAGCCGTTTTCATAACGCTTGGCCTCCTCAACCTGGCCTGGTAGAGCATGGCAGCGTAAGTATCTGAAACGATACCTGGCGATTGACAAAGCCAGAGCCTACTCCCAAAAGAACAGAATGGAGGATATAGAAAATGAGTCACCCACACCAGCCAAGGCGTGGTTCTCTCGGGTTCAGCCCGAGAGTGCGGGCGCGAAGCCAGAAGCCCAAGTACAGAAGCTGGGCTGAGCTTGGCGACCAGCCGAGGATTCAAGGATTTGTCGGATTCAAGGCGGGCATGTCCCACATCGTGATGGTCGACGACCGGCCACACAGCGTCACCGAGGGTATGGAAATATCCGTCCCCGTGACCATCGTGGAGACGCCCCAGATGCACGTGGCGGGCATCCGCATCTATGATGACGGCCCGTACGGCAAGAAGGTTCTCGCGGAAGCGTGGACCAATGACAGCAAGGACTTAGCGAAACTCATGCCGCTGAAGAAGGACGGGCACAAGACCGAGGAAGAGCTGGCGAAGATCGCCGGGCTCATCAAGTCGGGCAAGGTCGCGGACCTGCGGGTGCTGACCTACACGAAGACCGAAGAGGTCACTGGTATCCCGAAGAAAGTGCCTGAGCTCCTGGAGAACCGCATCGGCGGCGGCGACATGGCGAAGAGGTTCGAGTTCGCGAAGTCGCTCATGGGCAAGGCCGTCAGCGTCAAGGACGTCTTTGCGCCCGGCGAGCTCGTGGACATCAGCGCGATCACCAAAGGCAAGGGAGTAAAGGGTCCCGTCGTAAGATGGGGCACTGCAATGATGAAGCGCAAGCACTCCCGCACCGGCCGCACCAGGCACATCGGTAACCTGGGCCCCTGGAACCCCCACCGCGTCAGGTGGCAGGTACCCCAGCTCGGCCAGACCGGCTATCACCAGAGGACCGAGTACAACAAGAGGATCGTCAAGATGGGCGACAAGGCGGAAGAGGTCAACCCCGCCGGCGGCTTCCTGCACTATGGCGTGATCAGGACCGAGTTCGTCCTCCTCAAGGGCAGTATTCCCGGCCCCATCAAGAGAATGGTCCGCATCAGGCCCGCAGTGAGGCCCAAGCAGACGCCCAAGCAGGCGCCTGAGATTACTTACATCAGCACGCAGTCGAAGCAGGGCTAAGGAGAGATGAAACATGCAGGTAAAAGTCATTAACAAGTCTGGAAAGAAGGGCGCAGAGATCGCCGTACCGGACATCTTCAGCGAGCCCTACCGGCCTGACATCATCAAGAAGGCCGTGCTGGCAGCACAGGCCAACCGGCTGCAGCCTTACGGCCCGGACAGGACCGCAGGCACGCTTTCCTCGGCGCACAGCTGGGGCAGCGGCAGAGGTGCAGCACACGTGCCCAGGCTCAAGAACGGCAGCCGCGCTGCGGTAGTCCCGCAGGCCAAGGGCGGCCGCTCCGCGCACGGGCCGAACCCGCACAGGATTTACACTGAAAAGATCAACGACAAGGAGCGCCTCAAGGCAATCCGCTCCGCCGTGGCAGCCACGAACAACCCCGAGCTGGTCAAGGCGCGCGGCTACAAGTACGAGGGCCCCTTCCCGGTCGTCGTCGACGACGAGATACAGTCCCTGACGAAGACGAAGGAAGTCATCGAGATGCTGACCGCCATCGGCTTCGAGGCCGACCTGATCCGTGCCGCGGAGAAGAAGGTTCGCGCCGGCAGGGGCAAGATGAGGGGCAGGTACTACCGTAAGAAGGTAGGTCTGCTGCTTGTCATCGCCGAGGACAACGGCATCGGACTGGCTGCCAGGAACGTTCCGGGCATGGACGTCGCCACGATCGACGAGCTGTCCGCCGAGATGCTGGCGCCGGGCACCCACGCGGGCCGCCTGACGCTCTGGACCGAGGGCGCCCTGAAGCTGCTGACGGAGGTAATATAATATGATTATCAAGTATCCGTTCATCACTGAAAAGGCGACCCTGTCCCTGGACAAGAACAACACGCTCCAGTTCATGGTTGACATGGGCGCCCGGAAGGGCCAGATCAAGAAGGCCGTGGAGGAAATGTACAGCGTAAAGGTGATCAAGGTCACGACCCAGATCACCTCTCGCGGAGACAAGAAGGCGATCGTGACGCTCGCGCCGGAGAACTCGGCGGAAGAAATCGCGAGCAGGCTCGGAGTCTTCTGATCCCTTTGAAGGAGGACTGAAAATGGGAAAGCGATTAATGTCACAAAACCGGGGTAAGGGAACGCCTACCTACCGGGCTACCTCGTCCCGCTTCAAAGCGGACCTGGAGCACATCAAGACCTTTGGCGACGAGACCATCGACGGCATCATCACCGAGGTCGTCCACGACACCGCGCGGAACACGCCTATCGTCCGTGTCAAGTTCGGCAACGGCGAGGAGAAGCTTATCCTCGCTCCCGAGGGCATCGGCGTCGGCGATAAGATTTCCGTCGGCGTAGCTGCGGAGATCAAGCCGGGCAACACGCTTCCGCTGAGCAAGATACCGGAAGGCTGCCCGATCTGCAACATCGAGTCACAGCCCGGCGACGGCGGCTCGTTCGCGCGCTCGTCCGGGGTCTACGCGATCCTGGTGGCGCACGAGGAGAAGCGGTCGGTCGTGCAGCTTCCGTCCGGCGAGATGAAGTGGCTGAGCCCCAAGTGCAGGGCCACCATCGGCGTCGTCGCAGGCGGAGGCAGGACCGAGAAGCCGTTCCTGCGGGCCGGCAACAAGTGGTACAAGATGGCCAACAAGGCTACCAAGTGGCCGGTTGTCCGTGGTGTCGCCATGAACGCAGTCGACCACCCGTTCGGTGGCGGCGGCCGGCAGCACCCGGGCAGGCCCAAGACCGTCGGAAGGCACACGTCGCCCGGCCGTAAGGTCGGAAGCATTGCGGCGAGAAGGACAGGTATCGGACACAAGTAAGGAGTTGCGATTATGGTATCAAAGCAGTCAAAGAACGCGGGCAGGCTCCCGAAGAGGAAGGAAGAGTTCACCTACCGCGGCCACAACATCGCCGAGCTCAAGAAGATGGACCTCAAGCAGGTCTCCGAGCTGCTCCCCTCCCGCCAGCGGCGGAAGATCAAGAGAGAGTTCGGCCCCGAGCACCAGAAGATGCTCGAGGACATCAAGGCAGGCGAGACTAAGATCAAGACCCATCTCAGGGACATGATCATTCTTCCCGAGATGGTGGGCGTAACGTTCGAAATTCACAACGGCAAGGAGTGGAAGTCGTTCGAGGCCACCGCAGAGATGGTAGGCCACTACCTCGGCGAGTTCGCATTGACCAGGAAGCCCGTATCCCACGGCTCGGCCGGTATCGGTGCGACCAGAGGCAGCAAGTACGTGCCGCTGAAGTAAGGAGAGATGTGAAATGTCTAAAGTCGAATACACAGCGCAGTATGACCCGGCCACCACCGCGAAGGCGATGGCCTACGAGATCAACGTCTCCCCGAAGCACTGCATCGAGATCCTCAGACAGGTGCGCGGCATGAAGGTCGTCAGGGCGAAGACGTACCTCCAGAATGTCATCGACAAGAAGGAGTCCGTGCCATTCAAGAGGTTTGCCCGCAACGTCGGCCACAAGCGCCACCAGTCCGGCTGGGGCAGCGGCCGCTACCCCGTGAAGGCGAGCAAGGAGATTCTGAAGCTCGTCAAGCACGCGGAGGCGAACGCGGAGTACAAGGGCCTCGAGCCCGAGAACATGTCAATCGTACACGCCACCTCGAAGAAGGGTCGCGTAATCCAGGGCATCATGCCCCGTGCGATGGGCAGGGCTACCGCATGGAACATCGAGACCGTGACGGTAGAGATAGTCTTAGGAGAGGTGCGTTAGATTGGCAGTTGAGAAGAAGTTCGTACAGGAAGGCTTCAAGAAGGCCATGATCGACGAGTTCTTCCTCGAGAAGCTCGAGCGCGCCGGGTACGGCGGCATGGACATCAACAGGACGCCCATGGGAACTCAGATCACGATCAGGGCCGAGAAGCCGGGAATGATCATCGGCAAGGCCGGCAAGTCCATCCGCAGGTACACCAAGGACCTGGACATGCGGTTCAAGATGGACAACCCGCAGATCGATGTGCAGGAGGTCAAGAAGCCCGAGCTCAACGCCCAGATGATGGCGAGCCGGCTGGCCAACGCGCTCGAGAGGGGCTGGTACTTCCGTAAGGCAGGCCAGTCCACGCTCCAGCGGATCATGGACTCCGGCGCCATGGGCGTCGAGATCGTGATCGCTGGCAAGCTCACGGGCCCGAGGAAGAGGACCGAGAAGTTCGTCGCAGGCTACATCAAGCACTGCGGCAAGCCGGTCGAAGAGCTCGTCGACGTCGGCTACGCGAGGGCGAAGAAGAAGCTTGGCATCATCGGCGTGAAGGTAAGGATCATGCCGCCCGGAGCGCTGCTCCCGGACAAGATCGCCATAGCGCCCCCCCAGGCCGCCCAGGTGGGCGCCTCTGTGCCGAGGGAGATCTCCCCGGCCGTAGGCACTGAGCCTGAGTCGAAGGCTGCAGCCGCCGTACCGGTCCAGACCGAAACCACGGCGCAGGAAGTCGAGAAGATCATCGCCGACTCCCAGGCTGCCGAGGCCGCCGCTACGAAGACCACCGACGAAAAGTCGGCTAAGCCCAAGCAGCCGCGTGCCCGCAAACCTCCACGGAAGGAGGCCCCGAAGCCCGCAGAGTCGCAGGCTGAGGCTGCCGCCGCACCAGTGGCACCATCCGAGGAGCCGAAAGCAGAAGAGCCTAAGAGGGAAGAGTAATGGCTATACTGAAAGCGAAGGACATCCGGACCATGAAGGACGCGGACCTGGAGAAGCAGCTCAAGGACCTGCGCAACGACCTGCTCAAGCAGCGCGCGATCACCGCCACCGGCGGCGCGCCGGAGAGCCCGGGCCGTATCAGGGAGCTCCGCCGCACAATTGCCCGTATCCTGACCATCCAGAAAGAGAAGGCCAAGGAGTGAAGCGCTAAGTGTCGGTCTGCGAGAAGTGCGGGCTCCCGGACGAGCTCTGCATATGCGAGGAGATCGCCAAGGAGTCCCAGCGCGTCAGGATATCGACTGACAAGCGGCGCTTCGGAAAGCTGGCGACGATCGTGGACGGCATCGACGACCGTGGCATCGACCTGAAGGAGCTATCGAGTCTCCTGAAGGCGAAATGCGCGTGTGGCGGTACCATCCGGGACAGCACGATCGAGCTCCAGGGTGACCACCGGGCCAAGGTCCGGGAAATCCTGGAGACGATCGGCTACTCCCACGATTCGATCGACGTCAAATGACCCCTGCGGCCTGATACAGGAAAGTATAAGGTATATTGCAGGGGTTCAGATATGGACATCACGCCGGAAAATCTCGTCTACCACGAGCTGATCGGGCTCCCGGTTCAGGTGGAAACGCCACCTTACCGGGCATCCGGCAAAGTCGTGGACGAGACGAGAAATCTGCTGGTCATCGGGACCGGAGAGCACGAGGTCAAAGTTCCCAAATCGTGCTGCTCCTTCGTCTTCACGATACCCGACGGCAGGCGCGTGAGAGTCCGGGGGGACTTATTACAATCACAACCCGAAAACCGCATCCCCAAGCGGAGGCGGAAAGGGAAGTGACCGGTCTACCGGTTAACCCCACAAAGAGGAAGAGAACATGGTGAAAGACATAGGTTTGAACGTGAAGGCACCGCAGTCGGAGTGTACCGACCCCAACTGTCCCTTCCACGGCCACTTATCGGTCCGCGGGCAGGTGCTCGATGGCACCGTCGTGTCCGACAAGATGAGCCAGACAGTGGTGGTGCAGCGCGAGTACCTGAAGCGGAACCTGAAGTTCGACAGGTACGAGAAGCGGAGGTCAAAGATCCACGCCCACAACCCGCCTTGCATCAACGCAAAGGAGGGCGACCGCGTGGTTATCGCGGAGTGCAGGCCTCTCTCGAAGACAAAGACGTTTGTCATCGTGGAGGTGGCTAAGTAATGCGAGCGATAAAGGCAAAGATCCCGAGGTCCGTCCACACGGCGACAAGGCTGGACGTAGCGGACAACACGGGCGCCAGGCTCGTCGAGATCATCTCCGTGCTGAAGTACAGGGGCAGGAAGAACCGCTACCCGTCCGCGGGCATCGGCGAGATCTTCATCGGCTCCGTGAAGAAGGGCACCCCCGAGATGCGTAAGACGATCGTACGCTGCGTGGTCATCCGCCAGAAGAAGGAGTACCGCCGGCCGAACGGTATGCGCGTCTCTTTCGACGACAATGCATGCGTCCTCGTAGACGAGAACAACGACCCGAAGGGCACCGAGATCAAAGGCCCGGTCGCGAGAGAGGTCGCCGAGCGGTTCGCCAAGATCGGCTCGACCGCGACGATCATCGTGTGAGGTGCTGATCATGGTTACTTCATCTCAGCCGCGCAAGCAGCGCAAGTTCAGGTACAATGCGCCGTTGCACGTCCGCAGCAGGTTCATGAGCTGCCGGCTCAACGACGAGCTGACCAAGAGCTACGGGCGCACCGCCCGCGTCGTGGTCGGCGACACCGTGAAGATCATGAGGGGCGACCACGCAGGCGTCGAGGGCAAGGTCCGAGAGATCGACGTCAAGCGCGAGCAGGTCACCGTCGAGGGTGTCTCCGTCGCTAAGTCCGACGGCAAGGAAGAGCCCAGGCCCATCCACCCGTCGAACCTGATGATCACCAAGCTCAACCTCGATGATAAGAAGAGAGTAGCGTCACTGGAGAGGACTAAGTAATGACAGGTAGCAATCATTTAAAGAGGGTCGCAGCACCGCGCACGTGGCCCATCGCTCGCAAGACCTCCAAGTGGGTCGTCAAGCCCACTCCCGGATCCCACTCTGAGGAGCGCGGCATGCCTCTCGTGGTAGTCCTGAGGGACCTGCTTCACCTGGCCGACAGGAGCAAGGAGATCAAGCAGATCCTGCAGGAAGGCAAAGTGCTCGTCGACGGCCGCGTCCGCAAGGACCACCGGTTCATCGTGGGCATGTTCGACACCGTATCGATCCCGGCGATCAACGCGAATTACCGCGTCATGATCGGCGACAACGGCCGGTTCAAGCTCGTGCCCGTCAAGGACGCGACGACCAAGCTGTGCAAGATCATCAACAAGACCACGGTGCGCGACGGCAAGATTCAGCTCAACCTGCACGACGGCACGACCCTGCTGGCGTCCAACGACTACAAGACCAAGGACTCAATCCTGATCAAGGTGCCCGAGCGCAAGATCGACCAGCACCTGAACTACGGCGTCGGAAGCCTTGTCTTCGTCGCAGACGGCAAGCACGCCGGCACCATCGGCAAAGTCAAGGAGATCATAGTCGTGAAGAGCAGCTCTCCGAACCGCGTCGTCATCGCGGGCCCGGCGGGCGACTTCGAGACCATCGAGCAGTACGTATTCGTAGTCGGCAAGGATAAGCCGGCGGTCGAGGGGGTAGGGGCATGAGCGAGAATGTCATGACAGTCCCCAGGGTCTCCAAGGTCACGGTCCACATGAGCGTCGGCGAGTCGGGCAAGAAACTGTCCAACGCAGAGATGATCATGTCCAAGATCACCGGCCAGAAGCCGGTCAGGACCGTCGCGAAGCGCACGCTTCCGGGCTTCAACATCAAGAAGAACGAGCCCATCGGCTGCAAGGTGACTTTACGCAGCGACGCCGCTGAAAAGTTCCTGAAGACTGCGCTAGGCATCGTCGGCAACGCGGTAGACGCGGGCAAGTTCGACGAGAACGGCAACTTCGCGTTCGGCATCGAGGAACACACCGACTTTCCCGGCATGGAGTATGACCCGGAGATCGGCATCTACGGCATGGACATCATCGTCGCCGTGGAGCGGCCCGGCTACCGGATCAAGCACAGGCGTGTCCAGGCTAAGAAGATCCCCTCGGATCACAAGCTGACCAAGGACGATTCGATCGCTTACGTATCGAAGAACTATGGCGTGGAGGTCAAATAATGGAGAGATCTGGCAAGAAGTTCGGGCGCGGCGCGAACGTGTGCCGCCGGTGCGGCCGCAAGCAGGCGCTCGTCAGGAAGTATGGCGTGTACGTGTGCAGGCAGTGCTTCCGTGAGATAGCCCACGACATGGGGTTCGTCAAATACGAGTGAGGTCGAGATCATGGTTTTAATGGATCCACTGGCAAATGCCCTCTCCGTTATCAAGAACGCCGAAACGACCGGCAAGCGGGAGTGCACTATTGATCCCGCCTCCAAGATCATTGGCAACGTCCTGAAAGTCATGCAGGACGAGGGCTACGTCGGCGAGTTCGAGTTCGTCGACAACGGCAAGGCAGGGATGCTGAAAGTTCGTCTAATCGGAAAGATCAACAAGTGCGGTGTCGTGAAGCCGCGGTTCTCGGTCGGCAAGACCGACATGGAAAGGTGGGAGAAGAGATACCTGCCCGCCCGGAACTTCGGCACGCTGATCCTGACCACTTCGCAGGGCGTCATGTCTCACTACGACGCGGCGAAGCGTGGCATCGGCGGCGAGATCCTCGCATACGTATACTGACACGAGGAACTAACATGGCAGCAGAGAAAATCAGAGAAATCGAAGTCCCCCAGGGTGTAACCGTCACTTTAACCGGTGCAACCCTGACCGCGAAAGGTCAGAAGGGACAACTCGCTCGCGAATTCAAATTCCCGAGCATCGCCCTCAAGGTTGACGGCGGCAAGGTCTTCGTCGAGACTACCAAGGACGACAAGCAGACCAAGGCGACCGTCGGCACCTACGCGTCCCACATCAAGAACATGGTGAAGGGCGTGTCCGAAGGGTATGAGTATCACATGAAGATCGTCTATGCCCACTTCCCCATTCAGGCGAAAGTCGAGGGCAAGGACAAAATATCGATCGGCAATTTCCTCGGCGAGAGGAAGGCGAGGTCCGCGAACATAGTCGGCGACACCAAAGTAGTCATCCAGGGTGCCGAGGTCATATTATCCGGCGCCAGCAAGGAAGACGTCGGCCAGACCGCCGCCAACATCGAGCAGGCCTGCAAGATCCGCAAGCGAGACCCGCGTGTCTTCCAGGACGGCATATACATCACCAGGAAGGCGTGATCATCATGGCAGAGGAAAAGAAGAACGCAACTAAGAAGACGACCGGCAAGAAGGCCGCCGCCGAGAAGAAGCCAAAGGCGACGACGTCGACTTCCACGAAGTCGACAAAATCGACGAAGGCCACGACCACGAAGGCGAAGAAGGTCGAAGAGACCGAGGCCGTCGAGGCGAAGGTCGAAGAAACCGTCGAGGCCGAGAAGACTGAGGCCGTCACCGAAGCCAAGAAGGTCAAGGGCGTCCGCAAGGAAGCCGCCAAGGCTGCGACGCCGGCTGCGAAGCCCAGGCCGCTTCCCAGGCCAGTGGAGAAATCCACGCTGGAGCTGGACGAAGAGACAAAGCGCCTGCTGAACGCAAGGAAGACCAACAAGGCATCGCACCCGTCGTTCCGCAGGATCGACGCACACAAGAAGGACTGTCTCGCCCCGAACTGGCGGAGGTCCAAGGGCCACCACTCCCAGACGCGCCGGCAGAGAAAGGCCAAGGGCGCAGTCGTGAAGGTCGGCTACGGCTCTCCCGCGAAGGTGTGCGGCTACCACCCGTCGGGCTACCAGGAAGTCCTGGTGTACCGGCCCGCCGAAGTCGCCGGCATCGAGAAGACGCAGGCGATCCGTGTGGCAGGCACCGTAGGCAGGAAGAAGCAGCTCGAGATCGAGAAGCTGGCAAAAGAGCAGAACATCAAGGTGCTCAACCCGCTCAACACGTTCGAGGGGGCGCAGTAAATGGTCGATTTAGCTAACCAGAAGAGGCTCGCGGCCGACATACTGGACGTGGGCAGGACCCGTGTCTGGATGGACCCGGAGAGGATCTCCGACATCGCGACGGCGATCACCCGCGAGGACATCCGCAGCCTCATCGATGAGGGCGTAATCACGCGCAGGGCCGTCGTCGGCATCAGCCGCGGCAGGGCCAGGGCACGCGACCTGAAGCGGGCGAAAGGCCACCGCAAGGGCCACGGCAGCCGCCGGGGCGCAAAGGGCGCGCGCACGCCGAAGAAAGAGCAGTGGATGAAGCGCATCCGCGCACAGAGGAAGCTGCTGAAGAGCCTCCGCGACAACAAGGAGATGGAACCCGGTACCTACCGCAAGCTCTACCGGAAGGCGAAGGGCGGCGAGTTCCGTAACGTCGCTCACCTGAAGTCCTCCATCGCCTACGCTGCGGCGCAGAAGAAGAAAGAGGTGTAAAAATGGCAACAGGACCAAGATATAAAGTAGCCTTCAGGCGCCGGAGAGAGGGCAAGACCGATTACCACCAGAGGCTCAAGCTGATCGTCTCACGCAAGCCGAGGCTGGTCGTGCGCCTGACGCTCAACCAGGTCATCGCCGAGATCATGATCACGAAGCCGGAGGGCGACAGAGTGCTCGTCTCGGCGACGTCTAAAGAGCTGACCAAGGAGTTCGGGTACAACGGCTCTCGTGACAACACGAGTGCGGCCTACCTGACCGGCATGCTCATCGGCTACAAGGCGCAGAAAGAAGGCATCGAGGAAGCGATTCTCGACATCGGCCTGCGCGAGAACAGGAAAGGCTCCCGCGTCTACGCCGCCCTGAAGGGCGCAGTCGACTCCGGGCTCGAAGTGCCATGCAGCGAGGAAGTATTCCCGTCCGAGGAACGCATCCGCGGCGAGCACGTGGCAGGTAACGCAAACAGCACGTTCGCAGAATACAAGAAGCGCGGGCTGAACCCGGCGGACCTCCCGAAGCACTTCGACGAAGTCAAGAAAAAGATCACCGGCGCTTACGGAGGTGCGAAGTAACATGGCAGGAGGAGTATCAAGCTATAAGCGCGAGGAGACCGTCTGGGTCCCCAAGACGCGCCTGGGCAAGCTGGTCGCCGAAGGCAAGATCAGGACGATAGAGGAAGCCTTCGAGTCCGGCCTGCCGATCAAAGAATACCAGATCGTCGATGCCCTGATACCGGACCTCGTGGACGAGGTGCTCGACATCAACATGGTGCAGCGCATGACCGACTCCGGCAGGAGGGTCAAGTTCCGAACGACCGTCGTCGTCGGCAATGGCAACGGCTTCGTCGGGCTGGCGGAGGGCAAGGGCGTCCAGGTGGGGCCCGCGATCCGCAAGGCGATCGAGAACGCCAAGCTGAACCTGATCAAGGTCAGCCGTGGCTGCGGCTCATGGGAATGCGGCTGCGGACTGGAGCACACCGTGCCATCCAAGGTGGAGGGCAAGGCGGGCTCGCTGACCGTCGTCCTCATGCCGGCGCCGAGAGGCCTCGGTCTGGCGGCTGGCGGCCCCTCTAAGAAGGTGCTTGAAATGGCCGGGTACAAGGACGTGTGGAGCCGGACGGAAGGTGAGACCAGGACGACCATCAACTTCGCCCTGGCTACGTACAACGCCCTGCAGAACACGACCACGGTACGCACCCGCGGCACGAGCCGCTCTGAGGAGGTAGCCCAGTAATGTACGTCATTATCAGGCTCAAGGGCGGGGTCAACACCCGGCCCGAGATCAAGGACACGCTCAGGATGCTGCGGCTCAACCAGATCAACCACGCGGTGGTCGTCGAGAATACCCCGAACTACCTTGGCATGATCAAGGTCGTCAAGGACTACGTGGCATACGGCGAGATTGACGCCGCCACCCTGGCGACCATCCTGGAGAACCGCGGCAGGCTCGTCGGCGGCGACCGGCTGACCGACGAGTACGTGTCGAAGAACTCCTCGTACAAGAGCATCAATGACTTCGCTGCAGCCGTCATATCCGGCAAGGCAAAGCTGAAAGACATGCCCGAGTTGAACCCTGTGTTCCGGATGCACCCGCCCCGCAAGGGCCACGCGGGCATCAAGAGGACCTACCAGCAGGGTGGCGCGCTGGGCAACTACGGCGAGGAAATATCCGTCCTCGTCGAGAAGATGAGGTGATCAGGATGACCAAAGTAAAAAATAAGTCATTCCGTGGCTCCCGCACCTGCGGGGGCGGCACCCACAAGAACCGCCGTGGCGGAGGAAGCCGGGGCGGCAGGGGCCATGCCGGGGCGTGCAAGCACAACACGTTCCGCGCGATGCAAGAAGGCTGGATGTACGGGAAGCACGGCTTCAAGAGGCCTCTCGTGACCCGGACTGAAGTCTCCTTCATCAATGTCGGCGAGCTCGACGAGCTGGCCGCAGGCCTGGTCGAACGCGGCTACGCCGAGGAGAAGGATGGCGGCATCGCAATCAACCTGGAGACTCTGGGCATCGACAAGCTGCTCGGCAACGGAAGGGTATCCAGGAAATTCGTGATAACCGTCGGCACCGTCTCCGCAACGGCCAAGGCAAAAGTTGAAGAGCAAGGCGGACAGATCATATCAGAGACAGAGACCTCCGCATAACCGAAACCAAACCAAAAAGGTGTCAGAATGGTTGAATCTGGGAATAAGGGTATTAAGGACGCGATCGAGCCATTCCTCAGGCGACTTCCGGCCGTCAAACGGCCGGAGAAGCACGTCCACTTCCGCAAGAAGCTGATGTGGACCGCGGGGATACTGGTCCTCTACTTCATATTGTCGAACGTAGCCGTTTTCGGTTTGAGCCAGGACTCTCAGGATGTGCTGCAGGCGTACCGTGCGATCTTCGCCGGTGCGACCGGCTCCATCATCCTGCTGGGTATCGGGCCTATCGTTACTGCGTCGATCGTGCTACAATTGCTGGTCGGCGCGGAGATATTGAAGCTTGATGTCACCGAGACGCAGGACCAGGCGATCTTCCAGGGGCTGCAAAAGCTACTGGTCTTCGTGATGATCGTCGTCGAAACCCTCCCCCAGATCTTCGGAGGCTATCTGAAGGCCGACGACATTCTTGCCGCAAATCTCGGGATCGGTTCTGACTGGTTAGCTTTCATTATATTCCTGCAGGTCTGCGTCGGTGGCGTGCTCATCCTCTACATGGATGAGATCGTCTCCAAGTGGGGCATAGGAAGCGGTGTGAGCCTGTTCATCGTAGCAGGCATCGCGCAGGCGCTGGTAGGTGGCGTCATCAACTGGCTGCCGCCGTACCAAAAGCTTCCGCTGTCGATTGGCGACTCTTCGACCGCTCAGAACCTGCCTATTGGTATCATCTTCAAATGGCATTACCTGATCACGGAGCCGCCTGGATTGTCCGCATGGCTGCAGCCGGATACGATCTTCAATTTCCTCTATACGAGCGAGATATTAGCGCTGCTGTCTACCGTCGCCATCTTCCTGATGGTCGTGTACGTCGAGTCCACGCGCATTGAGATTCCGCTGGCACACTCGGCGGTTCGCGGCGCCCGGGGCAAGTTCCCGGTCAAGCTCATCTACGCGTCAGTCCTGCCAATGATCCTGGTGCGGGCTCTCCAGGCCAACCTCCAGATGATCGGGATGTTCCTGTACAGGAACTATAACATTAGCTGGCTGGGCACATACAACCTCGATAATCGTCCCACTGGCGGCCTCATGTACTTCATCAACCCGATCAACGGCATGCAGGACTGGGTGCCATCACTGGTATCGCAGAGCATGCCTGGCATTCAGTGGTATGAGATCTTATTGCACGTGTTCACGGATGCGTTCATCCTGATCGCGGGCGGCATCCTCTTCGCCATATTCTGGGTGCAGACCACCGGCATGGGCGCATCCCGCGTGGCGAAGCAGATCCAGAAGAGCGGCATGCAGATCCCCGGCTTCCGCCGGAACGAGCAGGTGATCGAGAAGGTCGTCTCGCGCTATATCCCCAAGGTGACGGTGATCGGCGGCGCGTTCGTCGGCCTGCTAACGCTCATTGCCAGTCTGTTCGGTGTGCTGGGCATGGTGTCCGGTACCGGCATGCTACTGTGCGTGAGCATCATCTACCAGCTATATGAGAAGCTGGCGAGTGAGCAGCTCATGGAGATGCACCCGCTCATACGCAGGTTCCTCGGCGAGGAGTGAGCGGCATGCAGATCGTCCTCTTTGGCCCACCGGGTGCCGGAAAAGGCACCCAGGCCAAATTTTTGTCTGAAGAGTTCAACGTGCCCCACATCTCGACGGGGGATATCCTCCGCGAGAACGTCAAAAAAGGCACTCCTCTGGGCATCAAGGCCAAGTCCTACATGGACAAAGGCGAGCTCGTGCCGGACCAGCTCCTGAACGACCTGGTCCGCAGTCGGCTCGAAGAGCCCGACATGAAGAAGGGGTTCCTGCTCGATGGGTACCCGAGGACGATCCCTCAGGCGAAGGCGCTCGACGAGATCATGGACGACCTGAACCGGAAGCTGACGGCGGTCGTCAACATCGAGGTCGGGACTAACGCACTGGTAAAGAGGCTTTCCGGCAGGCGGATTTGCAAAGGATGCGGTGCCTCGTACCACGTGGCGTTCAATCCCTCAAAAGTCAAGGATATCTGCGATGCGTGCGGCGGCGAGTTGTATCAGCGCGCCGACGACAGGGAAGAGGCGATCAAGAATCGCCTGGCAGTCTATACGAAACAGACCCAGCCCGTACTCGACTATTACAAGAAGGTGGGTATCCTCGTCAACATCGACGGAGACAGGGAGATCGAGGAAGTCAAGACGGACCTGATCAAGGCGCTCTCACAGTTCGCCTGACCATGCCGCACTTTTTAATACCTGCGGGCACATATTTACACTTATACGAGAGGAGACCAGGATGAGCGATAGTAAGAAAAAAGGCAAGCGACGGGCCGATGCAGGTAAATCGGCGCCAAAGACTCCGGAAGAGAGAAAGCGTGAGATGGAAGTACAGGAGGCTGAAGCGAGTGTCTCTGCGGAGCCGGAACCTGTGACGGAGATCAAACCGGCCGCCCAGGTGGCAAAGCCGGCGACGCCTCGTAAAAAGAGAGGTGGCATCCTCGGCAAGATCGAGATGGGCATTCTCATCTTCGGCTTCCTGGTCATGTTCGCCTCTATGCTCTGGATGGACTTCCGGAACGTGGTCGCCCACGCTGTCGACTTGATTGTCTCCCCGTTCACCAGCACAATGCCATTTTATATCATGGTCCTGGCCATCGCGGCGATCGTAGCCTTGTTTTCCACTTTCATCCAGAAGTACACTATGGACTGGGACCTCATGCGCCAGATCACCGAGAAGAATCGCGTCATTCAGAAGGAGATGCGAGAGGCTCAGCTTTCCGGCAACAAGGCTAAGATTAAAAAATTGCAGGATGAGCAGATGGCAGGCATGTCAGAGCAGATGGAAATTAACAAGATGCAGTTCAAGCCCATGGGATTCCTGGCCATCATCTCGGTCCCGCTGTTCATATGGGCATGGTGGTACCTCAGCCTCCACCCCCACATCTCGATGGTGTTTCCCTTCGCAGGTCAGGTCGAGCTGGCCACTGGTGGCTTCCTGTTCTTCCCATGGTGGGTCATCTGGTCGATCCTGTGCTCGATGGCCATCAGCCAGGTCATCCGTAAGGCTTTCAACGTGGGTATAGCAACATGATCATCACATTAAGCGGACAGCCGGGCTCCGGCAAGACTTCGGTAGCCCGGGAAATCGCCGGAGAGTGCAGCTTCGTCATCATATCTGCAGGGGAGCAGTTCCGGAAGCTCGCTGCCGAACGTGGTATGACGCTCGAAGAGTTCGGCCGTCTCGCCGAGTCCGACCGGACCATCGACCTGGCCATCGACCAGCGACAGAAAGAGCTTTCCACTAAATACCCGGACGTGCTCGTGGAAGGCCGGCTCGCCGGATGGACCATCGACGCCGACCTGAAGATATGGCTCAAAACCCCGTTGCGGGTGCGCGCCGAGCGCATCGCGAATCGCGAGGATATCCCGGTGCACCGAGCCTACGACGAGACCGAAGCCCGGCAGAAGTGCGAGATCATGCGCTACAAGAACTTTTATGATATCGACCTCACGGACCTGTCCTGCTATGACCTGGTTATCGACACTAGCAAGTGGGACGCGAAGGGTGTCGCCAGCATCATTTTCAAGGCCATGGAAGAGCTGAAGCGAAAATGTTGAACGGGACATTAACAAGAGAGCCCGGTGGCTCGGTCGCGCGCGAGTGGCTGATCAAGTCGGACGACAAGGCACATGGCTACGGCAAAGACCCTTACAAGAGGACAATACAAGAGCTGCTGGAAACAGGCGTTATCAACCTCGACAAGCCCCCTGGCCCGACCAGCCACGAAGTCGTCTCATGGGTCAAGGGCATCCTGCATATCAAAAGGGCCGGTCACAGCGGCACGCTCGACCCTCATGTGACCGGCGGCCTGCCGACCATGCTGGGCGATGCGACCCGGCTCGTCAGGGTACTGCTTCTCTCCGGCAAAGAATACGTCTGCGTCATGCGCCTCCACGCCGATGTGCCCGAAGGCCAGGTCAGGCGTGTCATGGAAGAATTCACGGGCGTGATCTACCAGCGACCGCCGCTCGTCTCCGCGGTCAAGCGACAGGTGCGAAAACGAACCATCTACTACATCAATTTCCTGGAGAAGTCCGACCGGGACGTTCTCTTTATCGTAGGCTGCGAGGCAGGGACTTACATCAGGAAGCTGTGCCACGATATCGGCGAAGCGCTTGGCTGCGGAGCCCACATGTACGAGCTGCGCCGCACCAAGAGCGGGCCTTTCAGGGAGGACGAGTCGCTGATCACCCTTCATACGCTGAAGGATACATATGAGATATGGAAGGAAACAGGCAACGAGGGCCCGCTGCGCAAGTGCATCTACCCAATGGAGTACGCGCTTCGCGATCTGCCCGCGATCGTCGTCAAGGATAGCGCCGTCGACGCGCTGGCCCGCGGCGCGCGGCTCGGCGTCCAGGGCATCAGCCGCCTGCAGTCGGGCATCAGGCCCGGCGACACGGTCGCTGTGTTTACCCACCTGGGCGAGGCTGTCTCCCTCGGCAAGGCACTGATGTCTTCGGAAGAGATGCTCAAGGCTGCCGAAGGCCAGGCGATCGATACGCTGGCAGTGGCCATGAAGCCGGGCGTCTACCCGTCCGGGTGGAAGAACAAAGCACAATGAACTATGTCCGGGCGGCGGCTTCGCGCGCGTGCGCGATTTTTAGCCAGGCTATACGTCGCATTGATGTGCACTGGCTTCGACTTTCTGGCATCAATGAAAAACGTTAAATGATAGAAAGGTATAGTAAAGTTGCAAAATGCCGGGGTAGTCTAGTGGTAAGGCGCAAGCCTGGAATTCATTTTGATTACCAGCAAGCTTGTGAGGTGCAAATCTCTCAAGGGTTCAAGTCCCTTCCCCGGCGCTAAAAAAATTTTGAGGGGCTTCCGGGGGCTTTTTCAAAAGCCCCCTGGGTCTCGACACCAAACACATGTGCCGAAGGCACCGATTTAAGGATCGTTTTGGAAAGACGCACGGGAACATTTCCCAAAAGGTTCCCCTGTACACTATTATTAAAAAATCCTTCTGCATTTTTCGGATTGGTGATATGACTGGCTTTTTCTTGTTCTGCTTGTCGCAGATGTTACCGTGCAATGTGTCGCGGAATGTAGGGTGCGATTATTAAGGCCGCAGCGATCGCAGGCTTCGCCACGCAGCGGACGCGGCACTACGTTACAGAAAACACTTGTAATGACTGCGATCGCTGCGTGGCGAAGCCTGCGATCGCTGCGGCCT
>JAEZKS010000096.1 GCA_023436075.1 Methanobacteriota archaeon | reverse complement strand
TAACCCAGAGGTCCTTGAAGGGTTCATCATTGACATCAACGAGCGCAAGCGCGCCGAGGAGGCGCTGCACCGCAAGAACCGGGAGCTGGAGATCGTCGGCTCGATCACCTCGTCGATCAACCGCGCCAGGGGCATGGAAGAGATGCTCGACTACATCCTGCACGACTCCCTCGAGCTGCTGGAGATGGACGCAGGGGCAATCTACATCTGTGAGCAGGAAGGCATGCGCTACGCGCAACTGGCAGCCGTCGCGGCGAGGACTGACGCCGGCAGGAACGTCCGCTACCGGCAGGTGCTCCACGACGTGTCCCAGGACCCGGACACCATCCGGCCTGGCGACCCTGCCGTCGTGATCTTCGAGGGCGCAAAGGCTGCGGCTACTGTGCCAATAACAGTACGAGAAGGCCTGATCGGCATCATGGCCTTCTACTCGGCTGCCGGCATCTCCATCGGCAACGAACGGTCGGCGACGCTGCTGGGCATCGGGGCGCAGATCGGCATAGCCGTCGAGAACCAGCGCCTGTTCAAAAACATACAGGACACCAGCCAGTACCTCGCAGATGTCATCAACGAGTCCCCGGACGCCATCCTGACCGTCGATCCGGGAGGCTTTATCATCTCCTTCAACAAGAGCGCCTCGCGACTGCTGAAGTACGATGCCGAGGAAGTCCGCAGCCGCCACATGACCTCGCTGCTGCCCGATAATGCCGAGCTTGACCTTGCGGAGAGCAAGAACTACGTGCGTGAGTTCCGCTGCAAGGACGGCACGGTGATCACGCTGAACATCTCAACCGCGACCCTGTTCCGGGAAGGCCGGAAGAGCGGCTTCATCATCACGCTGAAAGACCTGTCTGAGATCGCCGGCCTGAAGATCGTGCCCATCATGGAGAAAGCCGTCGACACGGCTCAGCGCTATCACTTCGAGCCAGGTGCCATGTATCTCTTCGACAAGCGCAAGAGCAGCCAGAGCTGGGAGGTCTTCGCCGACCAGGTGAAGCACAACATCCCCGGCCTCTGCATCACGAGACAGAACCCGAAGAGAATCCGGGAGCAGTACGGCCTGGAGAAGACTCCGATCATCTGGCTCACCGGCAGCGAGGGCATCTCCGGCGAGATCTCGATGAAGCCTGACAACCTGACCGGCCTCGGCGCGACGGTGGGCAAGTTCCTGGCCCAGACGAAGGGCGGCCTGATCCTGCTGGACGGCATCGAGTACCTGATGACCCGGAACGGCTACGAGGCAGTGCTCAAGCTGGTCCACTTCTTAAACGACAAGGTGATGAGCAGCGACTGCATGGTATTGTGCAGCATCGACCCGCTGACCATGGAAGAGAGACAGTACAGGATCTTATTGACTGAGATGAAAGAGTACGACGAGTAGCCTGCCGACTGCGATTGCCGGGCAAAATTATTTTATCCGCAGGCCCGAATGTTCTCCTCATGGCAGCAAGTCCGGACCTTTTTTCACCGTACCTGATGGACGATCTCAAGCTTCAGAACCGCATCGTGATGGCGCCAATGACCCGCTGTCGCGCGAGCGAGGGCGATGTTCCGGACCCAATGGCCATCACTTATTACGTGCAGCGTGCCTCGGCCGGCCTCATCATCACCGAAGGCTCGCAAGTCAGCCCGCAGGGCGTCGGTTACATCCGGACGCCCGGCATCTACTCGGCGGCACAGGTCGCAGGCTGGAGGAAGGTGACCGATGCCGTTCACCGGGCCGGGGGAAGGATGTTCATCCAGCTCTGGCACGTGGGGCGGGTCTCCCACCCGGACTTCCTGGGCGGCGCGCTGCCGGTCGCACCGTCGGCGCTGCCCGTCGATGGCTACGTCCACACGCCCGTAGGGAAAAAGCAGATACCGGTGCCCCGGGCGCTGGAGACCAGCGAGGTTCCGGACATCGTCGTGCAGTTCCGGCGCGCTGCTGAGAACGCGAAGGCTGCCGGCTTCGACGGAGTGGAGATCCATGGCGCGAACAGCTACCTTCTCGACCAGTTCCTGCGGAGCGGATCGAATAAGAGAACGGACGAGTACGGCAGCAGCCTGGAGAACCGGGCCCGTCTGCCGCTGGAGGTCGCGCGGGCCGTCATCGAGGTGTGGGGTGGCGACCGGGTCGGGTACCGCATCTCGCCCCACATGACGGCGCATTCCATCTCCGATGCCAACCCGCAGGAGACTTTTACATATTTCGCGGGAGAGCTGAAGAAGACGGGCCTGGGATACCTGCACCTGATCGAGCCCCTCGGCGGCCGGATGGGGTACGCGCCCCCGGGGGAACGGTTGGGGCCGGAGTTGCGCGAAATCTTCGGCAGGACCTTCATGCTGAACGGTGGCTACGATCTCCGGAGCGGGGACGAGGCCATCGCCAGGGGAGCGGCCGACCTGATCTCCTTCGGGGAACCGTTCCTGGCAAACCCCGATTTGCCAGAACGCCTCAAGCATAACGCGCCGCTGAACAAGTCCGACGTGGCCACCTACTATGTGGGCGGCGCGAAGGGCTACACGGACTACCCGGCCCTAGCATCGCGTTTTACAGGATATAAGCGTTGAGCAGCCAGAATAACACGATGTTGACTATTGCCAGCGCTACAGAGCCCAGGACCAGCAGGACGAAGGCGACGA
>JAEZKS010000052.1 GCA_023436075.1 Methanobacteriota archaeon | reverse complement strand
GAGTTACTCCCCGCAGCTACTTTTCGGAAATAGTTTCAACATGCCCTATCGATAAAGCAATTATATGCCATGCCCATGTTACTCATGGAAGAAATTTATGTCATTCGAGTGTGAGATTAAAGAACAGTCTGCGCGGTCGACATTGTGTGTCAGAACACGGACGTCAGTGGAAATGCTCCCCGTGGCTATCGGGCGGTACGCCGGCGAGATCGCGCAATACCTCGGCGAGATCGGCGAACAGCCGGAACCTGTAGTCTATGTCGCCTACTACAATATGGATATGGCAAATCTGGACGTAGAGATCGGCTTCCCTATGGCAAAGGAGTTGCCTGGCAAGGGCGAGATCAAGCCTGGAAAGATCCCGGGTGGCAAAGCGGGTACCTGTATGTACTTCGGCCCGTATCAGGAGATGCCGCCTGCATATGAAGCGCTCACGAAGCTGGTAGCGGAGAAAGGGCTGGAGCCCACCGGCGTCAGCTACGAGTTCTACTACAATAGCCCGATGGATGTGCCGCCGGAGAAGCTGCAGACGCTGATCATGTTTCCGCTGAAAAGCTGACCGGGGCTGTCCGCAACAAAAGTATTTATCCGGACTGGCGAATCTATAACAGTCGTCATGGAGGACAGGCCGGTGCATCCGATGTTCGATGAAAAGTATCACTTTACCTGTGTCGAACGGTTCCTGAGATACGTGAAGTTCGACACGCAGTCCGACGGGGAGTCGACCACGTTTCCGAGCACGGAAAAGCAGAAGGTCCTCCTTGGTATCCTGGCGGACGAGCTGATGGAGATCGGCCTGAAGGACGCCCGGATGGACGAGTGGGGTTATGTGACCGCGATACTGCCTGCAAACACGGACAAGAAGGTGCCCGTGATCGCGCTCATCGGGCACGCCGATACATCTTCCCAGGTCTCCGGGACGAACGTCCGTCCTGTCGTTCATCGTAACTATCGGGGCGGTGACATCCGTCTACCGAACGGCATGGTCATTCGTGAAGCAGATAGTCCGGACCTCCAGGGCATGATCGGATATGATATCATCACGTCAAGCGGTGACACGCTGCTGGGAGGGGACGATAAGGCAGGCGTCGCTGAAATCATTGATACGATCAACTATCTTGTGACGCACCCGGAAGTGAAGCATGGCACCGTGAAGGTCCTGATCACTCCTGACGAGGAGGTGGGCCGGGGCACGGAAAAGCTGGACGTGGCGAAGCTGGGCGCTGATTATGGCTATACGCTCGACGCCTCCAGCCGGGGCGAAGTCGAAGATGAGACGTTCAGCGCCGACCAGATGACCATCCGCTTCCGGGGAGTCAGTATCCATCCCGGCTACGCCAAAGGCAAGCTGGTCAACTCTGTCAAAGTCGCCGGAGCATTCCTCGACAGCCTGCCAAAAGACACGCTCTCCCCGGAGACCACGGACGGCAGGGATGGCTTTGTCCATTGCACGTCCATATCTGGCAACGAGGAACTGACGACGCTGAAGTTCATTGTCAGGGACTTTGACACGCCGAAGCTGGAGGCCTACGAAGCGCTGCTAAAGAAGCTTGCCGAAGAGGCTGTTGAAAAATATCCCGGGTCGACCGTTGAATTTGAAGTCATAGAGCAATACCGTAATATGAAAGACGTGTTGGACAAGTACCCACAGGTGGTCGAGTATGCCGTTGAGGCGATGCATCGGCTTGGTATCACGCCAAAACGGGATCTCATTCGGGGCGGCACCGACGGGGCGAGGCTGTGTTTCATGGGCCTGCCGACGCCCAACATCTTCGACGGCGCACACAACTACCACTCGCCGCTTGAATGGGTGGCGGTGCAAGACATGGAAATGGCAGTCAGGAACGTCGTCGAGCTGCTGAAAATCTGGGAAGAAAAAAGCTAATCTGGCGTGCGAGGAAGCGTGATTAATTTCACGACACTTGTTAATTAGCTTCTTATACAACCGGTTGTGAACAATACCATCGTGGGACTCGATGGAGAATCTAAGAATCATTGCCGTAGACGAGAATAACCTCGGCAAGGAGGACATCTGCTGTGCGTTGGCAGACAAGAAGAGCAGGCAGGGCGTCGAGAACAAAACGGCATGGATGTCCTGCCGATTCCGTGAAGGCCTGCGTTTCCGGAAGCTGAATGCGCGGGGCAAGGTATTCATTGAATACCTGCCGGCAGAATACGCATGGAAGCCGATAGATGCGCCCGGGTACATGCTCATCGACTGTCTGTGGGTGTCAGGCCAATTCAAGGGGCACGGGTGGGCAGGAAAATTGCTGGACGAGTGCATCGCCGACTCGGAGGGAATGAACGGGGTCGTCGTAGTTACGGGCAATAAAAAGAAGCCGTTTCTCACGGATAAATCGTTCTTCGTCAAGCACGGGTTTGAGACCTGTGATGTCGCTCCTCCGTACTTCGAGCTACTGGCGCTCAAGCTCAAGGACGCTCCGCTGCCTCGCTTCCGGGACAGTGCAAAGCACCCGAAAGTCGCGGATCAGGATGGGCTTGTGATCGTCTATACCGACCAGTGTCCGTTCACCGCTTTCTACGTCAGCGAAATGATCTCCGCTGCGGTCGATGCCGGCGTCCCGGCGAAGGCAATCCGGATGGACACTGTGGAGAGCGCAAAGAATGCTCCGTCGGCTTTCGGCACTATGGGCGTGTTCTACAATGGCGAGTTCGTCAGCCATGAGATCATGAGCAAGCCTAAGATGAGCAAACTTCTGGGAGCGCTCAAAAAATAGACGGATCGACGCCAACTCGAAGCATCTTCCATCTTCAGCATCCTGCAGCGCCGGCCTGATGTGGCATGTGTTAGCACGATCGGGCCGGTCGCTTTCCGCATTTTCCCGCTGGCAGGATCGATTATGCGG
>JAEZKS010000284.1 GCA_023436075.1 Methanobacteriota archaeon | reverse complement strand
TACGCGGAGGCCGTGCTGGCGATCAAGTACCGGACCAGGAGCGCCGACGGCACGATGGCCGGGGGCCCGATGTACTACATCGAGAAAGGGCTGAGGCACCGCTGGCTGGCCGTTGCGTTCGCGGCCTTCGGGCTGGTGGCTACCCTTGGCGGCGCGGGCATGCCCCAGGCTAACTCGATCGCTCATGGCGTTACGTCTCAGCTAAGCATGGACTGGACGGCAACCTTGCCGGTCCTTGGCGAGATATCGATCGTCGGTGCACTGGTCGGGCTGGGGCTGACAATTGCCGCCGGACTGGTCATAATCGGCGGCATCAAGCGCATCGGCCGCTTCGCCGCATGGACCATACCCATCATGTCGATCCTGTACGTGGGAGGAGGCCTGCTGGTCATGGCGGTCAACTACGATAAGGTGCCCGGGGTGGTCGTCCTCATATTCCAGTACGCCTTTTCGCCATACGCCGTCGCCGGCGGTGCGGTCGGCTACACGATCGCCGAGGCGATCAGGTATGGCGTGGCACGAGGTGTCTTTACAAATGAGGCTGGCCTGGGCAGCGCGCCGGTCGCCTACGCGGCTTCCCGGGCGAAATCACCGGTCGATCAGGGGCTGCTGGCCATGCTGGAAGTGTTCATCGACACGATCATCACCTGCTCGATCACCGCCTTCGTGGTGCTGTCGAGCGGGCTCTGGGACAGCGGCCTCACAGGCACCGCCCTGACCATCGAGGCATTCTCCGCCGCACTGGGCCCGGTCGGCACAGTGATTGTGCTCATATCCACGATCTTCTTCGGCTTCTCCACGATCGTCGGCTGGTCGTATTACGGGGAACAGTTCTCTGCATACCTCTTCGGGCCACGGTGCAAAGGTGGCTATAAAGTGATCTACCTCTTCACGGTCCTGCTGGGATCGGTGCTGGGCGTCGGTCTTGTCTGGGAAATAGCTGATCTTTTCAACGGGCTGATGGCCATCCCGAATCTTATCGCCCTGGCAGCGCTGAGCGGTGTGGTCGTCATCGAGACAAAGAGGTACTTCGAGCGTGGCATAGAGGTCGAGACAGAGCTGCCAAGGCAGTGACCTGGTAGTGATACTCTGCCCTGGAAACTGCTTGCATATCCAGCCACTGGCTCCGATGACAGTAACTTTTTAAGCTGAAACCGAATACCAGTTTCAGGAGATGGTGACAATTACGAGCATGTCAATCCGGGAGATCGGGAAAAGGATCGCTATCGCGGGAAGGCTGAAGTCGAAACCGCTGTGTGTTTACGGGTCTGAAACGATTCCCGAAGGCGGAACACAGACTGCATCGATCGACCGCTGCCTGGCAAAGGCAATGCTATCGGCATCTTTGTGCGATAACACGCCGCCACTCTACTTCGGCAAGGGAGCGATCAACGGGTGCTGTCCCGGAGGTATCGGCTGGACCGGGTACGGCCGGCTGGCGCCTGCGCTGGAATATTTCGTATCGACAGGTACTCCCACTTTCAGGAACGGAGAGGCCGAGTACCTGAAAGCCAGCCCCGAGCTCGTCAGGAAATCGAAGGATGCTGCCGGCACCATTACGCCACCGGGGACCTACACGGTAATCCGGCGCTGCGCCGATCTCGACGACGACCCGGGCGTACGGGCCATCGTCTGTTACGGCAACGGCGAGGAGATTCGCAACCTCTGTGGCCTGATCCATTTCCGGAGCGCCGACACGTTCGGCGCGGTTCGGGCGGCATGGGGCCCGACCTGTTCGTCATGGATATCCTACCCTGCAGGAATGGCAGAAAAAGCGCCCGCAGACTCCGCATACATCGGTCCGACAGATCCGACGGGCAACCGATGGTTCCCGGAAAACCTGATGGGGCTGGGCATACCAGTAAAGATGGCCGTTGCCATGTGCGAAGATCTCGAAAACTCGTTCATAACCAAGAGACCTCATGTGGCATATCCGGATACAAGAGAAACTCCTTGTGCATCAGGCATGAAGTAAAGCCCGCCCGGTAAACCCTATATCAGGCTCGTGATGAAGAATATCAACGGGATAGTGGCCAGGCTGGCCAGCGTCGTGACGAAGATGATCTCGGTGGCGTAGTCGACGTCTGACTCGTAGAGTGTGGCGATCATGGCGATCGTGGTCATCGCCGGCAGCCCGACGATCACGGTCAGGATCATTCTGGGAACGTCCTGCAGGAAAAAGCCTAACAAGAAATATGCTATGAGCGGCAGCGCCAGCATCTTGACGGCAGTCAGCACGAAGATGCTCGGCTTCCGGGCGATGTTGCCGATCGAAATGAACGCCAGGACGCCGCCTAAGTATATCAGCGTCAGGGATTTACTCGTGTTGCCGACGCCCGTAATTGTGCTCATGAGGACTTCGGGCAGCGGGAGTTGTAAGGCCATGATCACGAAGCCGATGGCCAATGCGACCGTGGTAGGATTAATCATGTTTTTAAGGGTGCCCCATGTGTTCGTACTTTCACGATGGCGACTGCAGAGGTAGACTCCGAAAGTCCACAGCAGCGCCATGTCGATGACCGTGTAAATGGAGATGCTGACCTGTGTCACCGGGTCTGTGAAGATGCCCAGCAACAGCGGTATTCCCATGAAGCCCATATTGCCGAAGGTCGCCAGGCTCATGTAGATGTTGGCCGTCTTGCCTTCGAGTTTCAGTAGCTTGCTCATGAGATAAGCGGAGGCAATGAGGAGCGTGTAGCAAAGAGCGACTCCCAGTGCGAACGAGCCATTTGAGAGGAAGTCGGCTGTTGTCACTCCGCTATCGGCCATTATGCTAAAGATGAGCGCGGGAAGCAGGATGATGACTATCAGCTTCGACAGGGCGTTCAGCACGTCCCTGGTCAGGACATTTGCCTTCGCCGCCAGAAAACCGATCGCCATCAGTATCGCGAATATGACAATCTGGTTGAGCACTAAGTCGATCTGTCCCGCCATCTGTTTGCACCAGGCTGTTCCACTTTCGCTGAAATACTATTTAAGATGGTGAGCCATAACGGTACATACAGGCAGGGACTTTTATATTTCTTGGTCTATCGTCAGAAAGCGAAATGCCCGTCAAGCCAGCTCTTTCTTGTATATGCGCACGATGGAGCAGTCTCGGTCCATCTCTTCGCAGACAAATTCCCAGCCCTTCTTCTCGTAGTATCCGTTCAGCGGTGTGTACAGGTATATCCTCTCGAACCCATGTCTCTCCGCTTCAGCCAGTACGAAGTCTTGCAGTGCTGAGCCGATGCCCTCGTTCCTGCGCTCCGACGGCACGAACAGGTCGGCCATCCACGGGTATAGATCCTGCCGGGAGAACAGGTCGGCCCGCAGCAACGCGACCGTGCCAACTGGATTCTCGTCAATGAACGCGACGTACACCATGGGGAAATCGTCTTTCAGGCAGTGCTCTGTCATACTGCGGTAGAAGTTCAGGTTGCCGGGGGCGCCCCAGAAGCTCCACAGCCACTGTGCGATGAGGCCTTTGAGATCAGGGCGGTCGGCCAGGCTTGAAAATTCGATGCGGCTCATGACGTATGCATCTTACGTTTGACGGTTATAATAAAGTTACTTGACGTGGCTCTGGCAGCGATGCTCTACACGTCGACGTTGGTTCATGCGTCTGGACATGCCGCAGGGCTTTTGGTACTTTTGCCCTTGTATAAGCTATGCGTAGGACGTTTACAGCTCGCCAAGCGCGCCAAGGAGCAAAGCGCGCCAAGGATTTTTAATAAAACGCTCCAAATATGCCTTTTTGTTTTAAAGTCTTGGCGTGCTTGGCCTCTTGGCAAGCTTGGCGAGCTGTAAACGTCTTGGCGTCCTTGTATCCCTTGGCGAGCCTGGCGGCTTCCTTGTTGTGCGAGAGATCGAAACAAGGCCTGATACCGCCGTCCGGCCCGGATAACCCCTCGATTATCTCTGCCCTCGCTTCTAAACGCGCGCGAGGCCGCGGTGCAGGCCCTATTGTTTATAAACGGCCGGCCGACGTATCAGGCTACCGGTATCTGGATCTCGGTCATGAGCTTGTTTTCCGGCACCGTCTGCGGGTCGTTGAGGTACATCTCCCGGCAGGACCCATTCATCTTCAGTCCATGAGTGCCTACATACTCGATGGCTTTCGTGTAGGCACCGCTGATCTCGTGGTACGGGCCCGTATAGATCAGAGTCGCCATCTTTCCGCCAGGCAGCGTCTTGACGTCGAAGCCCGGCTCGACCGAGATGCGGCCGACGATAGGCACGGCGATCTCGAACTCCATGTGGCTGATGCCTCCCTCTTCGGGCGTCCTGACGAGGTTATCGTGCTCGAACAGCAGCGTGATCGGACCGCTGATGTTCACGTTGCCCCGCTGGTTCGCCGGGCTGAAGATCTGCTGCATCACCGCGCCGATCAGGCCTGGGATGACTTCGCCTGGCGCTCCTGCTCCACGCTTCGTAATCACGCGTACTTCGGGGATTTCCTTGATAACTGGTTCTGTGCTGGTCATGTATAACACCTCGATGGCTTTCTTTCCCTGCAGGACCTCCTCGACCTTCTTCAGCTTCTGGATCTCGATCTGCGTCTGTGCCAGCCGCTGCTTGAAGAGCTGCTCGATCCGGGCCTCATGGCCGGCCGGCGTGTTCAGGTAGCCGAGAATCTCTTCGATCTCGGCGCAACTGAAGCCCATCCAGCTCAACGTCCGGATTTTCAGGCCTGGCTCGATCTGCTCCGACGTGTAAAACCGGTAGTTGTTGAATCGGTCGCGCTTCGGGCTCAGCAGGCCTTTCTCGTCATACAGGCGCAGGGCCCGGGGAGACAGGCTCGTGATCTGCGAGAACTTGCCGATGGATATCTGGAGGTTGTCTTCAGAGGACATTTCACATCACCAGCTTACTTGACGTTAACCAACATATCTGCATGGAGTTTTACGCACGTCAAGGTTTCGTTGTGTCTTCCATAGTCTACGAGACACTAAACTATTGAGAATAATCGATTAATATGAACAGTTGGTGCAGGAGACTGCAAGTACTAAACGATATGTTCTTTGGGCAGTGCCTATTGTTCGACTGCCTTCGCCCCTTCGTACGCTGGTGCTTGTTTCAGAGCCTTGCCTGGAAACCACTCATGATCGCAGAGAAGTATTATGCAACGGTTATATACTCTTACCTGAATATTTAGCTACAAATGTCAAGAATTAATCCAACAAGTACATTAAGAAGTGGTTTTGACTACCAAACTGTATGGGCAATAAAAATAATCGCAGATTGGCTTAAGAACCCGGAACTTTTTAATTGGATACAGTTCGAGACAGTCCCCAATGAAATTAATAGTTCAAAATTTTATTTGGATGATGTTATTGCATGTGATCTAGAAGGGAATTATCAATTCTACCAATTAAAATATAAACAACATCCCTCAAATCCAAAAGAATTTTGGACATTCGAAAAATTTTTAGAAAAAGCTACAGATAAAGGAACATCTCTATTTAAAAAATGGTCATTATCGATATCCAATGACAAATTATCAGGAAAAATTCGAAAAGCAGTACTAGTAACAAATGGTCATCCTGATGAATATTTCAATAGATTTCTCCAAGATGGACAAATAGACATTTTACGTTTGAAGCAAGAAAATGGGCCCCTATTTTCTTTGATATGTTCAGAGATTGGTTCTGAAAAAAAAGCTATTGAGTTCTTTTCGAAGTTTTACTTTTTTATTAGTCAACCATCACTTGATGAACTTGAAATAAACATTAGAACACTCCTCACGAATGAGTTAAAAGTTACCTATAATGGATGTACCAGTTTGTTTTATAATATTAATAAAATTTCAAGAAGCCAATTTCCTATACAATTAGATATTGGAAAAATAAGAGAATTCTGTGAGTTTGACGATCCGCGACCACTAAATCAAGAATTTTTAATTCCTTCTGATTTTGAATTTTTTGATACATACCGCCATTCTGAGATAATTACTGATCTCGCTTCAATCAGGGGCGGAGTTAAAATTATTTATGGAAAACCCGGTGTTGGAAAAAGTACTTATCTATCAAAATTGAGCCAAAAACTCAAAGAGACTGGATATTTTGTAATTAAACATCAGTATTTTATTTCCGCAAGTGATCCAGATGCTTCTGAACGATTATTACCCTATAGGGTGATTGAAGCATTAAAAGCGAAATTTAAAGAGGCCCCTGAAT
>JAEZKS010000244.1 GCA_023436075.1 Methanobacteriota archaeon | reverse complement strand
CGCCGATGCCGTTCGCGGTGGTGTGAAGCTGCTTCGCGCCCGCCTCGGCTGCCGCGATCGTATTGGCGACGGCATTGCCGAGGTCATCGTGGCAGTGCACGCAGATCGGGACCTTCACCGTTTTCTTGACCTCGCCGACCAGGAACCGCATGGTGGCCGGCGTCATGATGCCTACGGTATCCGCTATGCTCACGTAGTCGGCGCCAGCGTCCTCGCCGGCCTTGTAGAACCGCTTGAGAAAGTCGAGGCTCGTCCGGGTGGAGTCCTCCGCGGCGAACCTGACAGCGAGCCCGTGGCGCTTCGCGTACTCTAACGCTTCCACCGCGCAGGAAATGGCCTCGTCCTGTGTCTTGTGGTGCTTGTAGCGCAGGTGCATGTCCGAGGTGCCCACGAAAATGCCGGCCATGTCCGCATCGCAGTCTATCACGGCGTCGATGTCGCCCTTGACTGCCCGGGATAAACAACAGATCTTCGCGTTCAGCCCCAGGCCCGCGATGGCCTTCACGGTATCTTTCTCGCCCTGCGATACGACCGGGAAGCCCGCTTCGATGATCTCGATGCCCATTTCGTCCAGCATGCGGGCAATTTCGATCTTCTCATCCTTCGAGAAGGCTACGCCGGGCGTCTGTTCGCCGTCCCGTAGCGTGACATCGCATATTTCTATGTCTCCCGGTTTCGAGGCAACGTACTTCGACCACTCGTTTCTGGAATACAGGGGCGTATCGTTAAAAGCGTCGGCCGTAGGGACCACCTTCGATGCCGAAAATTTCGCTACCGAAATTTTCGCTCACAAGAAATGCATATATAATCCTGCGTACTAATAATTTTCCATCAGAGTTATCAAAGGTGTGAGTGCCCTTGGGGACTATCAGCGAGGAAATACTGGGCAAGGCTTCCGGGAAGCCGGCTGCAGCGGGCGATTTTGTAGTCGCAGGCGTAGACTTTGCCATGAGCCATGACGGGACTTCGGTGCTGGCCGTCAAAGCGTTCCGGGAGATGAATGCGGAAAAGGTCTGGAACCCCGACCGCATCATCATACCGTTCGACCACCTGGTTCCCGCCAACAACGAGAACACGGCGTTGTTACAGCGCGAAGTACGCCAGTGGGCGACCTCACAGCAGATCAGCCACCTGTACGACGTCGGCGAAGGCATCTGCCACCAGGTCGTCGCGGAGCGCGGGTTTGCCATGCCGGGCAAAGTGATCGTAGGGGCCGATTCTCACTCCTGCACCTACGGCGCGTTTGGGGCGTTCGCCACCGGTGTCGGGGCTACTGACATGGCGGAGTTCTATACATCAGGGCGCCTATGGTTCCGGGTGCCCGAAACGATCAAGGCAGTCATCGACGGCGAGCTTTCCGCAGGCGTCACGCCGAAAGACGTCATTCTCTCAGTCGTCAAGGCGATCGGATCGGATGGCGCCACCTACAAGGCGATTGAGTTTTACGGAGAGACCATCCGGGATATGTCCGTGGCCGGACGGATGACGCTGTGCAATATGGCCATCGAGATGGGAGGCAAAGCCGGGATCGTCCCGCCCGATGAGCGGATTTTCGAGTACCTGAACGGCCGGGCAGCGGAGAGTTACACGCCCGTCTACGCCTCGAAAGATGCCGGTTATTGCGACATGATGGACTTCGACGTATCGAACTTGCCGCCGCAGGTCGCCTGTCCTCCGGACGTGGACAACATCCGGGATGTCGGCGAGGTAGAGAACGTGACCGTAGACCAGGTGCTGATCGGCTCGTGCACCAATGGCCGACTGGAAGATCTCGCTGCCGCCGCATCCATACTGAAAAACCGTAAAGTCAAGTGCCGCACACTGGTCATACCTGCATCTCGCGGAGTCATGATCGCAGCGGCAGAGTCGGGCGTCATCGCCACGTTGTTGAAGGCCGGGGCCACGGTCTGCAATCCAGGCTGCGGGCCGTGCCTGGGCGGCCATATGGGCGTGATGGCCGAGGGAGAGACATGCCTGGCCACTCCCAACCGGAACTTCCGCGGCCGCATGGGCAAAGTCGCAGATGTCTATCTCGGCTCGCCGCTGACGGCGGCCGCCACTGCGCTGAACGGCAAGATCACGGACCCGAGGCGATACCTGTGAAGTTCAAGGGCAAGACCTGGAAATATGGTGACAACGTCGACACAGACGTGATCATCCCTGGAAAGTACCTGCGCTCGGCAGATTTCAAGGTATTCGCAGAGCACGCCATGGAGGGCATCGATCCTGGCTTCAAGCCGGAGCAGGGCGATGTCATCGTAGCTGGCGAAAACTTCGGCTGCGGCTCCTCCCGGGAACAGGCACCGCTGGCGATCAAGTATTCAGGCGTCAGTTGCGTGGTGGCGAAGTCCTTCGCCCGCATCTTCTTCCGCAACGCGATCAACGTCGGGCTGCCCATCGTCGAGGCCGATGTAGCAGACTTCGTCAGCAAAGGAGATATCATAGAAGTCGACCTCGACGCGGGCCACGTTATCGCCGGAGGCGTCAGCTATCCAGGCACGAAGCTGCCTGACTTCCTGCAGGATATCCTGAACGCAGGAGGGCTGGTCGCCTACAGGAGGGGCAAGAGATGAAGATCGCGGTCCTGCCTGGCGATGGCATTGGCAAGGAAGTTGTACCCGTCGCGGAAGCGGTGCTGAAGCTGGCGCTGCCATCGGCAGAGTTCGTTCCTGTCGACGTAGGGAACGAGCGATGGTTGCGCGAGGGCACTGCGATAACAGAGGAAGACACAGACATCGTCCGTGGCTGTGACTGTGTCCTGTTCGGCGCGATCACCTCGCCGCCGGGCAAGCCGTACCGGAGTATCATCCTCGGGCTGCGGAAGGACCTCGGCCTCTATGCGAATATCCGCCCGTTCCGCTCTAACCCAGTTTCTCCGCGGCAGGTGGACTTCGTCATCTATAGAGAAAATAGCGAGGACCTTTACTGTGGGATGGAAACCGCCTCACTCGACGAGGTCAGGACCGTGCGGCTCATCACCCGCAAGGCCAGCGAGCGGATCACACGCCTGGCCTGCCAGAGGCCGGGCATCAGGAAGCTGACCATCGTCCACAAAGCCAACGTCATGCGGTCATGCGAGCTGTTCAGAGACGCATGTACCTCGGTCGCTAAAGATGCGGGCGTGCTGTATGACGAGATGCTGGTTGATACCGCCGCCTATTGCCTGGTCCGGGACCCGGGCCGCTTTGATACCATAGTAACGACGAATCTCTTCGGGGACATCCTTTCAGACGAGGCCTCAGCCCTCATCGGGAGCATGGGGCTCTCGCCGAGTGCCAACGTCGGAGACAAATACGCTCTCTTCGAGCCGGTCCACGGCAGCGCACCAGACATCGCAGGACAGGGCATCGCCAACCCGATCGCAGCAGTGCTCAGTGCGAAGATGCTGCTGGGATGGATGGGCGAAGAGGACGCCGCGAATGCAGTACAGCGCGCGGTAGATAGCACGATCTCTGAAGGAAAACTTACGCCGGACCTGGGAGGGCGCTCCTCGACCGTAGAAGTAGGGTCAGCTATCCTGAAAGGCCTGGAGGAAGAGCTATGATCTTTCCATCACACTGCAGGTTCATCGGCGTTATCGATAAGCGAGACAGGTCGGACTACCGGCAGAACGATGCGATCTATTTCTCGTCTCAGTACATGCTCGTCATCGACGAGGCAGGCAAATGTGAGGTATTCGAGGTCGCCAACGAGGGCGAAGGGTTCATCAGGCGGCCCACGAGCGTGAAGAAGATCGCAAGTGCCGATCAGACATTGATCTACGATGGCCAGGTGGACATCACCAACCGGTCTGACCTCTTGAAAAAAGCACTGGCTGCATGTCGTGAAAAAATCAATACCGTGGTCTTCCGGGGCGTAGATCGGCACTACACGTTCGTCCATGATCCGGCGCCGGATGCGCTAAAGACCATCGAAGTGTATGACGTGGCCCCACCCCGGCCGGCATGGCTGGAGTACAACGTCCGGCGGCTGGACGAGACTGGCATGTTCGGCGACCTGATGCTGACCTTCGACTATCGCACGCTCGACCTGAAGCAGTACGAAGACCCGGCGAGGACGACCATTTTCCCGTGCAAGGCTTCCGGGCTCAACGGGCTATTCCTGGACTCGCTGGACGCCGAGCCGCAGGGCGACATCAAGCTCGTCGGATGCAACACCTCGAAGCTGGTGTTCGACGCACGGTATCCGCTGAAGAGATACGAGCATGTCAATATCTGTCCGCTATCCACTCGAAAGCCGCAGCGCCCGTTCATTTTGCGATGCTGCCAGTCGGACAAGCTGGGCCTGACCAAAATAAGCGACGTCACCGGCGTAGTCGTCCACTGGGGAGCGGGCCCGCGCGACATATACGAGGCGATCCGGCAGCTTGCCGCGGCCATTCAGACGTAAGGAATAGCCGACGTAAAAGAGAGCATATTTTAATATTTAGTGGCATATTCTCAGGAGCATACATTATGGCAGACACAGGCGACAGATGGAAGGGATACCTGCGGACGACGGCAAAAATACTATCCGTGCTGGTCGTGGCGCTGCTGGCAGCTTTGATCCTGAACTTCGTATTCCTGGCGATCGTGTTTGCCTATTTCCTGGCGACGGGAGGGTCCGTGGACCAGGCTATCACGTCGTTCACCGACAGCATGAGGAGCATCTGGTTCATGCTCGGCACGACTATCACGCAGGAGATCGCATGGGTACTCGTGCCTGTAGCGTTCGTTGTTTTAGTCGATCGGAAACGCTTTTCATGGCGAGAGCTGGGCCTGCAATTCGGCTCCAGGGGAGCAAAGCTGTTTCTCGCCGGGATAGCGCTGAACGCGCTGCTGGGGATAGCCATCGTGGGCACGATCGCATTGACAGGCTGGCAACAGGTCGAGATCGACGGCATATCCGCATATGGCCTTGCTACAGTGGCCGGATACCTGGCCCTGACTGCCGTGCTCATGTTGGCCGTGGGCATCGGCGAGGAAACCCTGTTCAGGGGTTATATCCAGACTGACCTGATGCATAAATACGGCAACCTGCCCGCGCTGATCGTGACTTCAGCGATCTTCGCCACGATCCACATCGTGATGCTCATTTCCGGGCAGGAGGTGTCGCCGCTGTCGATCTTCAACATCTTCATCGCATCACTGGTCATGGGCTACCTGTACATCATTACCGGCTCCATCATGGCGAGCATAGGTTTCCACTTCTTCCAGGACTTCCTGGCGGCAGGCATGTTCCTGACCGGCGACCTGCCCTACGACAGCTATCCGCTATTTCTTTTCTCGAATGCAGGTGACACGACGCTCTTCGGCATCAATCTGGGCTCAATGGATAACCTGATCAACCTGTTCTGGTTCGTGGTCCTGCTGGCAGGGCTTTACGTTTACCATCGATGGCACAGGAAACGAGCATCTGAAGGATAGGACAGCTCTCGCCGGCTTAATCGCACCGCAGCGCATGGCAAAGAGTCTTGTGCCGATCCGGCTCGTGGCAGTGTTAACGTTAATCAGGCGAACCCCTGCATATCAGGCGTATAAACGACATGTATCATGTCCGTTATCGCCGAGAATTTTTTGCAATTTAAAAGTAATAATACGAAAAAACGTAGATTATATATTTATTCATTTATTTCGTACGGTAGTTATGTAAATAAAAAGGTTCGTACGAGTTATTCTTCCTGAACGATGCAGAGCATGGTGATAGCATGATATATGACAGCTATCAGAGGAAAATGGGCAACGGACAGAAACTTACCGTTCAACGCTATGCGGCCGACCATAAAATCCATATCGTGCTCATAGCGGTCTGCGCGGTGCTTCTGCTTGGAGACTTCCTGAGCACATCGCTGGCGCTGTCGGCGGTAGAATCCGGCAAGGGAAATCCAGGAGTGTCAGTTTCCGAGCTGAACCCGATCATGGCATACATCGTCAACGATCCGATCGTCTTTCTCGTAAGCAAAATGCTAATACTGGCGGAAGTGGTCCTTGCATCTTACGTGCTGAAGAACTACGGGGCTTATTCGTACCTCCCGAGCATCATCGTCTGCGGCTTTTATCTCTTCGTAAACATTAACAACATCAACGCACTGACGTACGTGTTCTTTTATTAGCGCTCTTTTTATCATCACATCTCTGGCTTCGCCAGAGAGATTGCAGGAACACGGTAAAGACGAAATCATGTCGGCAGGTCTGCGAGCTATTTTATGGTCAGCGGAATGCCCACAATCATTAATATAGCAATTTCAATATAATTATTGATCGAATTAATAGGGCATGGCGATGCGTCTGAAGGTCAAAAACGCAATTCACGCGGAAAAGATCAATTCAGATAGCATTGGTGATGCTATCTTGAAATCAATAGCTGTTGCCACGATCATATATCAGGCGAGCCTGCTCGCCCAGATATTCATGATCTGGTATTTGTCGAAGCTGATCAATGCTCCTGCATACTCGATACCTATTCTAAACATCGTAACGCTAAGCTTAAACGACTTAGTCTATATACGCTCGCTGGTGCCGTTCATAAACGTCATATCAGTGACGTTCGTCTGCGTGGGCGTACTAAAAATATTGCACTATAAAATTACCAGAGAAATCGATTCTGTGCTCTATTCATCCATCTTATTACTGGCGACGATCACCATCAGCGATTTCGTGTGGAGCTTCATGGGGCTGGCCTTAGGAATATATCCGGAGATCTGTTATTATATTGTAATCTTATCCTCAATGTGGGAAATGCTGATACTCTATGCGCTCATATCCGCGTTCGTCGGCCTGGCATACTACTACCTGATAATACAAATTAAAGACAGGAGACAAAAAATCGACGAACGAAAGGACATGGGCCAAAAAACCGGCTCCTGGAGGTTCTGGCTTACCATTTTGATCATGCTGCTGACTTTACTCTATTTCTTCAGCCTCATCAAAGCCCAGACTAACAGCTTTTTTACGCTGATGATAACTCAGGGCTGATTTTTACTACCACGCAGAGGCTATAGCGGCCGTCCGTTCGAAACACGTTGAAAATCTGGCATCGACAGATGGCCTGGCCTCAAGAGCATGCTTGTTTTAGAAACGGTTTGGGAAGACACAGGTAATAAATCCTGGTCCTCTGAACCATTATGTGTTTATATATTTGCAATAATATGCGTTTTGAATAGATATGCAGTCGCTGTAAATTTTTACGTGACCGACGCCGTGCCATTTCAATTTTATTCTAATTAAAACTATTTAATAATATTTTGAACAAATAATCCGATTATATTCAAATCTAGCCACAAAAAACGTAAATATAAAGTAGATAATTAATAGTAATTACCGATTTGTAAGTAGTCGATAGGACACCATGCCATCGGTTACTGATAGAAGTCGAAATGATTATCATAGGAGCAAATGCAATGACACGGAAACTGTTATTGGGCGTAGTTCTGTTAATCACAATCATAACTGCTGCCCTGGGCGCGGGTATGATCTATGCCTACTTCAGCGATACCAATCTTGTGAACAACAACACGTTCACCGCCGGAACGCTCACGATAGACCTTACCGAAAACAACGGGCAACCTGTAGTACCAATCAAAGTGGAGTCGCTAAAGCCCGGCGACTTTGGAATCGCCGCAAGATGGAATATCATCAACAGTGGGACCGTCAGAGGCGACCTGGCTATCAGCATCCCCAGAGTCACAGACAACGAGAATGTCACGAACCGCCCGAAACTGATCGCCGGTGCGTATGATAACAATGGCGCGTGGTCACCCAACGGCCCCTATCAGACCAACATCGTCGGCCACGGTGTCCTCAGCCAGTACCTCCAGGTGATGATCTGGGTAGACATGAATAATAACAATGTATTTGACAAGAGCGATTACTACCTCGCGAGTAATGGAAGCACAGTAAGTGGCGGCCCCATGATGGCCTACCCGCTTGATAGTTTAGTTGGCAAGACCTGGACGAACCCTGTGACGAACAACACGGGATCGGGCACCATCGGGAAACTCCGTGTGGATTATCTTCTCCCAGATAGTGGCACCTCGCATGATAACATCTACCAGAGCGACAACAGCACGTTCGATATAATGCTTACGTTGACGCAGCACAGATAAATAGGAGTAATCTTTTACTTTATTACCGGGTCCTGAAAATGGATCTGGGTAAACTTGTCAAGAGTGTCATCGTCGCATTTTTCGCCATGATGATCCTGGCCACTGCAATCATCATCCTGGCGCCGTTCACTGGATGGCATATCGACATCGTGCTTTCCGGCAGCATGGAGCCGGCCATCCATACCGGAGGCGTTGTCATCATTAGCCCGGTTTCTGCGAATGACATCAAGGTGGGCGATGTGATCGCGTTCTACAAAGGGAACATAGCAATATGTCACCGAGTCTATTCGATAAACGATGCAGAGGGACTGGAGTTTATCACCAAGGGGGATGCCGATAGAACCGTTGACCCGGACCCGGTCACGCCCGACAGCATATTCGGAAAAGTCGTCTTCAGCCTTCCGTATATAGGCTATTTTATCTATTTCGTTCGAACGCCTCTCGGGTTTATCCTGGCCATTCTGGCCATTGCATGGGTACTGTTCGGCTCGGAACTGAAAAAAATGCTGTTCGGTGAGAAAGAAGACGATAAGCCACGTGACCACGAATAAGAAAAATCTTCGTGGCACGATGTCGGTATGACCACTTTTACTGCCGGTCGCTCACAGTGCCATAGATAAATATATAAGCATTATTATAATACTTATTATTAAATGCTATGCCACTCAATCGCCTTCGATGCGTGCCGTCGATTAGTGGCAGATCACTGGAGGACAATCCCGGTTGGAAAGAAAAGTAATATACGGTACTATTTTAGTGGTTACACTTCTGGTCACCATATTTTGCATAGGCATGATCAACGCCTATTTTAGCCGGACGCTATTGTCGGGCCCCAACATATTTGCCGCCGGAACGATCGGCCTGCAAACCGGTCCGGATTCGACCGTCATAGAGCATTTCTACGTAGCCGCACTGGTACCGGGCGATAGCGGAAACGCCGCATACTGGCAATTAATGAGTGTGGGCACTATCAGCAGCGACTTGAGTATCAGGATCGGCGAAATCGTAAACGGCGAAAACATAGCGAACCTAGCAGAAATTACCGCCGGAGATTCCGGAAACGACATCGTTGGCGAGTTAGGAGGATACCTCAGGGTGGCGTTCTGGCTGGACTATGACAATTCCGGCACATGGACCATAGGGGACTGTTACCTCCGGGCAGATGGAGCGACGGTACGATTCTCCGTCGGCGACATCGGTCTTCCACTGGATGCTTACCAGGTACTCAATAGCTATGGCGGCGTAGCCTGGGCAGACCTTTCGACTGGCATCACGGGAGGCAGCATAATAGGACACTTCGTCGTCGACTTCGACCTCCCCAGTAATCAAGGCTACATCGACAATATCTACCAGTCCGACAGCTGTACCTTCTCCATAATGTTCACTCTGACTCAGAGCAATTAAGGGAAAATGCGTGAGCATTGAGGGGCATGCTATCACATCTTTATAGTCATTCTCGAAAAGTTTTGTACAGGCTTTCTCGTGGTCTATCACAAAGTTCACAAGGTACACCAGGTACACAAAATGGTTAAAAAGGTGCGCTGTAGCCATGTTGTTAACGAAATTGTGTACTTCGTGGATCTGGTGTTATAGCCACGAGCTCAGCGTATACAACCTTTCAAAAATAGCTAAGCAATTTAGGAATCGCCTGGCTTCATTATAAAAAAATCCCGCAGGGGTTACTGCGGGATATACACGTAGGTCAACCCAACGGTGGCGGTAACCTTGTTCTGCCCCGGCGAGATCGGCGTAGGTGTCTCGGCTCCGCTGGCTTTTGCCATCGCCGGCATCACGTCGTAGGCCATGGGGTAATATTGGCCATTCTCTGAGACGGTTTTCAGCCGGTAGTCGGTGATGCCAGCGGCACTGGCCAGCACGCTGGCCTTGTCCCTGGCCTCGGCCACGGCTTTCTGCAGCGCCTCCTTATAGACGACCGCGCCCTTCTCGTCGGACAGCAGGAATGTCACGCCGTTGATGGTGTTGGCGCCTCCGCCGTAGCCTTCGTCGATGACCGCACCCACTTTCGACAGGTCTCGGACCGTTATAGTCACCGTATTAGTGGCGGTATAGCCGACGATTTTCGTCGACAGCGACGTCGGTGGCACCGGCGTGGGAGGCGTCGGCGGGACGGCCTTGTCTGTGCCTTCAGGATATCCGACCCTGGCCACAGAAGTCGGGTACTGGTACTCATATTTTGGCTGCAGCGAGACTGTGGAGGTCTTTATGTCCTTTTCAGAAATGCCCAGTCGCTTGATGGCATCGACAACCCTGGTCATGGCTGCGGCATTGTCATTCATCGCCTGTGATGACGTAGAGGCTTCGGTAGTCACCCCGACAGTGACTTTCGCCATGTCAGGATCGGCATACACATACCCGTTGCCCGTGGCGGTGATCGTTCCGGTGTATTGCGACATGTTCACGCCGGACAGCGAATTCTGGGCCGTGCCATTGCCGATGACTGTGAAGATCGCTGCCAGCGCGAACAGCGCGCCGCAGACGAATAAGAATCCCTGTCTGAATCCCATAAACTATCACTGATAATAAATATGGCTCGGTTTGTATTTATTAGTTGTTTAAACTACGAAACAGGTCGTAACTATATGAAAAGCGTCCGGATTGTAAAAATAAGCAGTTTCGCAGGATAAACGATTATATGGAGAGCCATTGCCTATGAATTTGCTCTGCCAGGTCGATTTCTTCGTCGCTGAGTCCTCGCTCGCTGCATTTTCTCCGGAAGACAGCCTTTGGGACCTTATCATGATAAGCCTCACGCAGGTAGTCTATTACCTCGTCGGCAATCGTCCGGTATCCGCTGTCGACGGAAGTATATCCTGGCCGGAAGGCTTCGATCACTTCGATGATACGCATCCCTTCGGGCATGATGATGCCTTCGCCGCTGAGATCGGATACGTTCTCGATCAAGCGACTGACGTAGTCGTCGAGAAGCATGCCGCCCCTCCGTGACTCCGCGAAGTTGTACGCCTTTTCCGACAGCCTGACCGGGTTCATAAGAGAAGGATTGGCATAATTGCCAATAACCTTTTTGCCCTAAGCCCGCTGGATGATCTTCATGTCAAGGACCCGGCTTTCGGGATTGTAGAAAATGACACAGTCATCCTTCGTCCGGATGATGTCCGCGAAATGAAACAGAAGGTCAAGGTCGATCGTCGAGCCCTCGAACTGCAGCGCAAAATGGATGAGGCAGCCGCTGGTGCCCAGATTGAGCAGGCTATCCGCAAACTCTTCACGGGTGCCAGGGTATCGGAATATGCTAACCCCAGCCGCCTCTGTGAGATAGGGCTTCAGCTTGAACAGCGCGGT
>JAEZKS010000237.1 GCA_023436075.1 Methanobacteriota archaeon | reverse complement strand
CTTCGTGCATACTCTCGCCAGCGGGCATGGCCCTTCTTCATTATCCCCGGAACATTTGGCCTCTTTTTCCGTGCACCATTTGTACCCCACGATGAACGCCGGCTCGTCCAGCGCCGCCGGGTATTGCGGGTAAAGCTCCCGGGCGCTGGCGACGACATCGTCCACGAGATCGCTCACATGATACCGGTCCTTCCCTTTCTTCGGTCTCACCAGCCCGGTCCTCAAGAAAACCCTGGCCACGTGCCGGTCGACGGCTATGTCGATCCGGTTCCAGCCGTCGAGGCTGACGCCGTAGTCTGTAATGAGATGGCGGACGAACATGTTGGAGATCTTCTGGCTGACACCTTTGAGCTCCTGCAAACGCGCGATCACTGTGCCGGCGTCTCGCTCGTCTTTCCAGATGTTGGCCGCGCAGCCATCGTATTTTTCGACGATCAGCCTGCAGTCGCAGATAAGCTGGTCAGACATCGTGTTATAGAAGCGGTGCAGGGCTTTCCCGTGTTCTCCCGGGCCCATGTATCCCGCCAACTCCTGCCGGCTCATTTTAGCGATTCGCCGTACGTCGAGGTGTCCCATGCGCACCTTTAGTCTGTACGGGAGCTCGTACGCCTGGTCGCCTCTGATCTGCTTCGAGAGAATGGCGGCCATGAGAAGTGCGTCCGGACTTTGATGATAGAGGTCTTTGCTCTCCTCGCTGATCTCCATGCTGTCAAATAGTCCCCCTACGCCAGTGCTGCCGATGGGCGGAGGTGGCCGGTATTCGAGCAATGCGTCTGCTATTCTTTCTGGCGTCAAGACTGCACCTGTTTCAAATACTACAGGTGCGATAGATATAAATTGATCTTCGGTCACACGAGAAGGCGATCATAATGGCGAATATTTATCCACCCGAAATAGCCGCGCTCGACCAGATGTACCAGAAAGAGCCGACTATCTTGAATGAGCTGAACCTGGAGCGGGCCAAGCTTGACCTGTACCGGAAGGAGCTAGGGAAAAACCCCGGTGATAAGGAGCTGGAGCGCCAGGTACGCTACCACGAGGCTGAGGTCGTCCGGCTGGAAGATGAGTTGAAAATGTCTTAGCCGGACAGGTATATCATAGGCCATAAGCTTTACCGGGATGCGTTGACCGGTATGACCGTCGCGACAGGCGTCGTATTCGGGCTCACTGCAGGCGTCGGGATGACCGTCACGCGGTAAGTGGTCACGTTCGGGCTCAAATCCGGATTTGTATAATACTTCCTGGTGCCACAACAACAGCAGCACCCGGAGATCATGATGGCGGCCAGCAGCAGTGCCAGCAGGACCAGTAGCCGTTTGGACATGACGATATCACCGTCATCTATTTTGATGACGCAGGCAGTAAATCTGGCTGAATGTTTTGAGCATCAAATCGATGTTCATGTTGTTTTTTGGGCGTCGTGCAAAATATTTATGAAATCAGTGGCAATGCAATAGCCGGTGTCAGTAGCATGCAAGATGTGAGACCGGGAGATGTTCTATTATACCCAGTATCGGTGAGGGAGAAAGCCACACTAACGCATTATTATGGCTGCGAGATCGTCGGCAGCGTTTCTGGCGGCAGGCCGCTCAGCCTGTCAGGAGAACCAATCAATGGCGTACTGGCCATTTACCGGCGCAGTGGCACAGGCTATCCCGGTGATCAGGAACGCGTTCTGTTGGACAGGCACGAAGATGCCACGGACGAAAATGATCGACTGTCTCGTGCGCTTGAGGCCATATACGGACCAGGTGAGCTGATCACTGGTATCTCCTGCCAGTGCGTAGCTGCCTGTTGCATTCCGAAAAAGCTTCTATAATAAATTTAAAGGGGTGCGGCGCTGCATGCACACCCCCCCACTTTGCTTATCGCATAATCGTTCAGAGCCAGGCAGCGTAGGTGCACTGGCAGCCAATCTGGCGGGGCAGTTTCGGCATGGTCTCGATCTCTGACCATTCGTACTGATACTTGCCGCCGTGACATATGCTGCAGTCCGCGCAATGGACAGGCAATATCCTGATGCCCTTGCCCAGCCGGTCGGACTTGAGTGAGTGCAGATCGCACTCGGCCAGCGCTTCCTTGATCCTAGTCCGGGCATACAACTCCGGCAGTGATTCTCCGCCGGACATTGTATCGTTGCCGCACGGGTTCGGCCTGCTAAATGCAAGTGCCTGTGACCAGTCGAACATGCCGCTGGTAAATGCTGCCAGACGTTTGCCTGCCTCGGCGATCGATTCGCCTGCCAGGACCGACATGGCCAGGTGAGCTCCGACGGCTTTCCGCTGTGCCGCGTCCAGCGGCAGGTCATCATAGGTGAACCTGATCAAATGTCCGGCTTCGAATAGTAGCGGCTCGGGGGCGTTCCCGGACCACTTCGGGACAGGGAACATCATGGTCATCTGGTGCCGGGCAATCCTGGACCAGGCCCTTCGTACGTCTCCTTTCAGCAGCAGCGAGAACGTTTCGGTTTCCATCTCTGCCTTCGCTTTCTCCTTCATCTGCACATATGCTTCGATCCGGCGACTGCCCGCCGGGGTCGACCGGTACATTCGCATGTCCGCAACCAACGCTGAAGCCTCATTTACGGGCATCGCGCTCAACAGGGCGGCGATCATCTCTCCTTTCTTGCCTTTAATCTTGATGTCCCTGCTCTCAAGCATATGTTTCAGGTCTGTGACACGGTATTTGGCGTCCAGCCTGTCCTCGAGAGGCGCCTCTTCGAGGACGCCCCGGCTGACGAACCGCGCGATATTAGGCTCGAGCGGGCCCACGATAGGCGTCCACATCTGTTCCATCTGCATGTCTATACGCTGGCTGGAAAGAGAAAGCAGCAGTTCGCACTGTGCTGTAGTAAAAGTTGCATTGCCAGAGTGATTGTTCCCTAATAGCAGGTGAAGTATGCTCACCATTTTCCATCCCCATGATTCAATAACCACCTCTTATTATATCCTTTGTGCTCTATGCGTATACTACATAATAACCTGTAAAGAAATCAATTACATCTCTATAGGATGTGCCAGCATAAAATATGGGCTATTTCATAGTATTGACTGCAATTTATGCCATATTGTCTGAACTGAGTGGAAAAGTCGACATTTGCAAGGATATTACCTAATTTTATTGAATGTCGCATAATAATTGCATCACTTATCAATCTCTCCTGACACAACTATTCGCTTTGCCATCCAATCCAGGCGATAATCTAAAACTGCTGTACTTGCATCGACGACAAAACCTTTATCTTTTTATTTGCGTTTATTAAGTATATCGGAGAGTTATCTTGTCTCACATAAGGCTATTGTCAGCTATCGTCTCTGCCGTATTACTAGTCGTTTTCTTATGGCCGGCCGCGCAACCCGCATTTGCGCAGAATCTGGTACCTGACGGCATCGAGTTTGTCGCCGGCCCGATGGTGCTCGCGTCAGGTGGCAATGGCTATGTCATCGACCTTCAGCTGACACTGTACGGGATCAACTACTCTGGCAATCACTTCGATATCTATATTCTCTCCAGTGATCCATCACTCATCGATATCCCCCGGGGCACGTCGATCACTTCTGATTCGAACGGCCGTGCAGTATTCAACTTCACTACAGGCCAGGGCCACGGCAACGTGACCATAACGGCATCCCTGATGAATCCCGCGGGTGATATCAGGAACTCGGAAACCTATTCCGTGATAGCTTCAGGCAACGTCACCGGCACGATCGTCGACGCTGGCAATAGGGGAATACCAGGCGCCACTGTCACCATGTATTCTCTGGCAGGTGGCTCCGCTATGCCGATAAAAGTCAACATGGTCACGACTTCTGAGCAGGGCGATTATGCGTTCGAGAGCGTGCCTTACGGCTCCTACGCGATCGAGGCAGCCATCAGTGACTACAATGGCAGCGCCAACGTGACAGTATCCGGTCCTGACCAAAACGCCGACATCACGATTTCTGGCTATACCGCTCCCACGCCTTCGCCGACGCCCGAACCTTCGGCGACGCCGACGGAACAACCCTCGCCGACGGCTACGCTGACCCCGACAAGCCCTACTCCGGAGCCTAAGACGCCCACGGGCGACGCCACAAAACAGCTCGCCTGGATAGTAGCTGCAGCGCTGGTGCTCGCCGCTGTCATCATCTGCGTACAGTGGCTGCGGAAGAGGAAACCAAAGAAATAAATCCAATTTTTGGAACTGGCATTTCGTTGCATGTCTGAGACTGGGCTTTGGTCGTTGTCCTTGTTCGGGCTATGCGCCGTACGATCTTCCCGCCAAGGGCGCCAAGGACGGAAGCGCGCCAAGAAGTTAAACAAAAGAGTTCTGCGTATGCCTATAATTTAAATAGTCTTGGCGTGCTTCAGTCCTTGGC
>JAEZKS010000232.1 GCA_023436075.1 Methanobacteriota archaeon | reverse complement strand
GCCAAGGAGATGCCTATGTCCGATCATTTAGATGCACCCGGATTGAAATTGCCGAACATGGATGCTCGTGTAGATATCTGCGACACCTTCGCCTTCAGGAGCCCGGAAAATGCCGGCAGGTCTGTCCTCGTCTTCGACGTCAATCCTCTCGCGCCTACTCTTGCCGATTCTTTCGCACCAGAGGCAATCTACGAGTTGAAAGTCGACACCAACAGGGATTCCGTTGCCGAGATCGCGTACCGCTTCACCTTTTCTCCGAAAGAGAACGACGCGCAGCTTGTCACGCTGCGGCGTGCCGCCGGCCGACAGGCAGAAGGCGATGGCAGCGATGGCGATGTCCTCTTCCGGGATGTGCCCGTGTCCTTCGGAGAGAAGGCAGAGATTGCCGAAGCAATCGGGTATCGATTATTTGCAGGAATACGCAGCGATCCTTTTTTCTTTGACCTGGACGGCTTTAAAAATGGCATGCACTTCACCGGCACAGACATGTTTCTGGACAAGAACGTCTTTAGCATCGTACTCGAACTGCCTGACAGCGCCCTTGGGAATAAGCCAGGTGTCGGGATATGGACAAGGGTTCTGATTCCAGGGAACGGGGGTAACCTTTTCCAGGTCGATCGCATGGGCCACCCGTTTATAAATGTCGCATTTACAAAAGATGCGGATAAAGATACTTTCAACCACATCAAGCCGACCCGAGACCGGGAGCTTTTTACCGACAAGTTCATCGATCTCCTGGCGTCGCATGGACGCAGCTATGAGAGCTCCCGGCAGATCGCTCTCACTTTGCTGCCTGATATCCTGGACTATGACTACTCTCTCCCGGGAGGATATCCTAACGGACGGAGACTGACGGACGATATCATCGACATCCAGCTGGCCATCCTGACCAACGGGGCCGTGACGACCGACATGGTCGGACCTCATCGGGACCTGCTTAATGCTTTTCCGTACCTCGGGGTGCCGCACCCGATCGCGCGGACCGAGAGCGGCAAGCCTGTAATGACAAAGGGTGCGTAAAGGCGCGTAAAAGAAAAAGGATGGTTCCACACGCCTCACTCATGATGGCTTGATAGCCTCCTCGCCTGGCTTCCAGCTGGCAGGGCATACTTTGTCGCCGTGTTCCCTTACGAACTTTGCAGCTTCAACCTGGCGAAGCAGCTCCTTCGTGTTCCGGCCGAAGGCGTCGTCGTGGATCTCCATCGCCTTCAGTCTGCCGTCTGGATCGAAGATGAAGCCTGCGCGCTGCGAAAGGCCTGTTGTCTCATTTAAAGTCCCGAAAGCCCGGGATATCTCTCCTGTTGGATCGGCGATCATGGGGAACTGTACTTTCCTGACACGCTCGTCGGAGTCATGCCATGCCTTGTGAACGTAAGCCGTGTCACGGCTGACGCTGAAGACCACTGCGCCTAGGTCTGTGAAGTTTTTATACAGGGACGCCATCTCTTCCAGCTCCGTAGGACAGACGAAGGTGAAGTCTGCCGGATAGAAGATGAACACCATCCATTTGCCCCGGTAGTCCCCGGAATTGATCTTTACCGTCGTATTGTTATAGTAGGCATCGGCCGAGAAATCGGGTACCGGATCATTAATCTTCAGCGACGGTGCCTTAGTTCCGGCCATCGCGGACGTATACGGCGCATTCATGTTCTGCGCGCCTGCAGAGAATAAGATGCCCATCAGTAGCAGGATGGCTACTGCCATGGCCGATAAAACGAAAATTTTCATTCCCGTCTTCACAATGCACACCATTGACGTTTTTCACGCTGTTTTTAAAAAGCATTCTCAGGGTTATCAACAGAGATTCCATTGCGTCACAGCGCGAGCAGCGAGTCGGCCTGTCGATTAGTTTTCGGCAGCCGGCAGCAGGATCACGAACCTGGCGCCCCGTGCGTGGTCACCGTGCACCCGGTCCTCTACTCTCACCGAGCCGCCGAAGCCTTCTACGAGCGTACGGACGATATAGAGGCCAAGCCCGATGCCCTTAGCTGCGGTATTGCCTCGCTTGAACCGCTGGAAGATCAGGTCCTTCTTATCGTCCGGTATGCCGATGCCGTTATCCTCGACCGAGATGCTGTAGTAAGGCTTTCCCTGGTCATCGATGCAGCCGACATCGATGCCTATTTCCACCGGGTCCGGCGAGTGCTTGACAGCGTTGTCCAGCAGATTGGCCACAATGTCCTTGATCAGCGGGCTCACCTTGACTATGCGGCCATTCGGGGGCGTGAATTTTATCGTGATATTCCTCCCGGGGAGGTCCGAGTACATCTGTACTGCATCGCCGATGGTCCTGCCGAGGTCGAGGGGCTCGGCCCTATACTCGCCCGACCGGACCTTCTGCAGCATGCGGACGTTGTTGATGAGATTGGCGCTTCGGTCGAGCGTCGCCAGCGACGTTGTGATTAGTTCCCTGTCCTCTTTTCCCAGATGCCCCTCCTCGTCCAGCACGGACAGGGCGAGCTCGAGCTGTATCATGACGATCTGGTGCATGTTGCTGATATCGTGGCCCATCAGGTCCAGGTAAAGCTCGGCCTGGTGTTTCGCCGACTTCAGCTCTTCTTCCGCAAGCATGCGCTCGGTGACGTCCTGGTTGGTGCCGTAGACTTTGACCACTCGGCCTTCCGGGTCTGTCACCGGCTCCCCGAAGCTGTGCAAAACCCTGATCGCGCCGTCTTTGCGCCTGATACGATACATGATGTCAAACGGCCTGCCGCTTCTCACCGACAGCCGAGTCTGAACAGTGACATATTCCCTGTCTTCTGGCACGATGAAGCTCAGGAATTTCTCGAAGTCGATCATGTACTCGCCCGGGTCCATACCGAGGATGCGGTATGACTCCGCTGTCCTGTGTTTCTCGCTCGTAGCGACGTCCCATACCCAGCTGCCTATGTGGGCCATTTCCTGTGATTTCGCCAGCATGGCATCGCTCTCCAGTAGCGCCTCCTCTGCCCGTTTTCGCTCCGTGATGTCTCTCACGACGCTGAGCAACACCTTCTGGCCGCCGATGAGCCGCCCTTGTGAACTGACTTCCACGGGGAACATCGAGCCGTCTTTCCTGCTGTGAAACGCCTCGAACAGAATGCCTTTCTCGAACGCCGTGTCCATCTGCATATCTACCCGGCTGTCCTGGTCATCGGCCCGGAGATCGTAGATTGTCAGCGACAGGAGCTCTTCTCGTGTGTAGCCATATGCCTTGATCGCCGCCTCGTTAGCTTCGAGCAGGCATCCGTCCCGGCGGACGAAGAGGACGATGTCTCGTGTATTTTCTGAAAATAGCTTGTACCTGTCGAGGGCTTTCTCCACCCGACCTGGCCCGGTAATGTCGTAAACGACCAGGAGGTTCAGATAGCCAGCGGAAGAGATATGGACCAGGACATGCTTCCGCGAGCCGTCCTTGCAGGTTACGATGGCCTCTATGGTCTTGGTATCCACCCTGTCAGTGATCTCCGGCCAGATCTCGGTTTCCCAGCGCCTTTTCACGAACTCCCTGTATTCCCTGTCCGGGTAGGCCAGTGGCCACCAGTGGTCCATGGTGGGGAGGTCTTCACTGGTATAGCCAAACGTCTCGACGAACTTCTTGTTGATAGAGAGTTTGTTCCCCGCATCGAATATGGCCACAGGTATGGGCGACGTCTCGATCAGCCTGCACATGCATTCCTCGTTGCGGCTCAATGCAGCCATTCTCTCGTATACCTTGCTTTCAAGCATGTCGCGATCGTTTCGGAGCCCGTCTTCCATTCGCCTGCGCTCAGAGACGTCTGTGACGAACGAATAGTAGAACAGTGGTTTGCCCCGTGAATCGGCGGCGACGTGGGTAAGCAGCTCGATCGGGATGACGATGCCGTCTTTCCGGATGTAGCTCTTCTCGTACCTCTGAGGATTGCATACGCTGTTGAGGCGTTTTAATACGTCGCGCTCATGCTGGCGCGATTCCGGCGTAGTCAGGTCTGTCATCCAGTTCAAGGTGTACAGTTCTTCCCGCGAATAGCCCGTGAGGCTGCAATACGCCTCGTTGAAGATCAACAGGGCACCGTCAGTATCGCCGGCAGCAAAGGGCTGCGAGGTCAACTCCATGGCATCGCTGAGGAAGCGGAGCTTTTCCAGCCACTCTCCTCGCTCGTTCCCTCTGGCTTTAGCCGGCTCTCGTTTCCTGTACATGATGTCCCCCGGATGACAAACGTCCGTAGTTTAGCTTTGATTATTAAAATATTTTTGTAGACCGGATTCATGTCTGATTATAAATTTGTAATTTAAAAAATTTTGTAGCATTGTGTCTAATCCCCGGTGCCCGGTCCTGACAGCGGCTGTCATGTCATGGGCAATGCCGGGCTTCCCCGGGTTTCCGGTCCGCAGATGGCGCACGCTGTAAAGTCGATCGCCTACAGGTTCTTGATCAGGCTCTCCCGGTTGAAGGTCCAGGTGCCCAGCAGATACATGCCTGCGATGCGATGCGGTGTAAGACCAACGAGTACTTCGGGCTCTCCTGAGTTGACCGCGGCATCACCGCTCTTGAAGAAAATATATACGGCAGAAGCGTACAGTTATGATCGGTGGGTCTCATGGACGGCACATCGAAACAGGGCACGGAGCACGTGCAGAACTGGCTGAGCAAACTCAAGGACAGTCAGGACCGCAAGAAGGACGATAAAATCCGCCGGTACAATGACGTAGTATCCCGGCTGATCATCCTGCTAATCGGTGTCTGCATCGTCTGCGTGATCGTTATCGCGGCGCTGATCATCCAGAACGAGGGACAGAAGAAGACCTATGACCAGATGGTGATGGCCAATCAGACCACTTTTAACAATGGTCAGAGGGAAAACTACACCACGTTTATTAATGATCAAAACATCATCCGTGGCCTGCAGTCGCAGATCGATATCTACAGGACCACTGATGTCTTGTACCACGTAAACATCAACGACTATCGGATTCCTAATCTCGTCATGATTTCCTATAATAAATCCCAGTTCACGTTGCATTTCGCTGACGGGACAACCGAGACGTCTGAATTTATCGGCTTAGAGTTCGACGCTTAAATGCAAATGTAAAATCCATAACAAACTGTCGGATTTTACTCTGTCGGACATGTCGGAATCTGGCATTGGCATCCCGGATTCCGGCTTATACGTTCCTTTTCATATCTGCATCAGTACAGATTTAGAAGTTTCAACGTCTCTGCGGTCTCTGCGCAGTCTCTGCGAACTCTGCGGGAATTTTCGTACATCGCATTGCACTACAGGGTTGGCGACGATGCCCTGTTTCCGGCTATGCGTCGAGTACCAGAGAACTGTTTTATTCCCGCAGAGCGCGCAGAGACTGCGCAGAGACCGCAGAGACGGTTATAAA
>JAEZKS010000221.1 GCA_023436075.1 Methanobacteriota archaeon | reverse complement strand
AAAAGTGGAAGCCGCAGTCCATAGCTATGATAAGAATTGCACGGTGATCATGACCAGGGCCCGGAACAAGGGCGCAGAGATCGTTCGCGGGTGAGCGGATGAAGATATGGTTCGGGGGGCAGTCTGACGGGCGGTTGACCCTGGCGGGCGTCACGCCGGAAGCGCTGGCTGCTTTCGCCGGGGCTGCGGACAGCTCCGACACAGGCAAAGAGACAGATTTCACCCGGACCGCAGTGGGGTCGGGCCTCTGCGAATCTTTCGATAATTATCGGAAGCTGATGCACGATACAGCGATGCTTCTGGCGAGAGGCCGCATCTCGGAAATCCTTTCTTCTGAAGACGCTGACATCGTCCAATCGATCAGGGCGCTTGACACGGTCATCGATGCCTATAACGAAATGTCAGAGCGCATCGTGGAATGGTATGGCATTCATCACCCGGAATTAAAGGCAAGGCCTCAGGAGATAATCGACCGCGTCATTGCATCACCGGAATCCGACGACCTGGAAGCCCTGCGGAGCTATGCGAAATGCGCCCGGTCGCTTCACGAGGAACGCAAGCGCCTTGAAGCGTACATTTCCGCCTGCATGGCGGACGTGGCGCCCAACCTCTCGGAGGTCCTGGGACCGATGCTCGGCGCCCGGCTGATTGCCCGGGCAGGCGGCCTTGATCGGCTGGCGAAGCTGCCAGCCAGTGCTATCCAGGTGATGGGCGCGCGCGAAGCGCTGTTCCGACACCTTCGCGAGGGCACGCCGTCACCCAAGCATGGATTCATTTACCGGCACCCGCTGGTGAGCGGGGCGCCGAAACACCTGCGGGGCCGCATTTCGCGCATGCTGGCTGGCAAGGCGGCCATTGCGGCGAGAGTCGACTTCTATTCCGGCGAGAGCCTCGGCCTCGGCGAGGAAATCAAAGCGAAGGCATCGGCCATCAGGGGCAGCAAAAGGAGGCCGAAGGATGAACGTTGAAGTGAAGGGAGTCAGGTCGACCCGTGTCGAGAACGTTTTCATCCTCGAGACCGGGAAAGAAGAGTGGCTGGCCACGCTTTCGAAATTTCCGGAAGATGCCCTTGCGTACGAAGGCAGGTTCTACAGGCCGTGGAGCCCGGCAACCAGCAAGCTTTCCTCGATGATCCTCAAGGGCATGCGGGTGCCGCTGACGTCAAAGTCACGAGTATTATATCTTGGAGCGGCCAGTGGCACGACCGTGATACACGTCTCTGACATAGCGGATGATGGCATCGTTTACGCGGTCGAGTTCGCTGCCCGGCCAGCCAGAGACCTGCTCCGTAGTGTATCCGCCAGGGAAAACGTGATCCCGATGATCGCAGATGCACGATATCCGGACAAATATCCGCCGTTCATCGATCATGTGGATTTCCTGTACCAGGACGTCGCCCAGCCGGGCCAGGCAGACATCGCAATTGCGAACGCAGACAAGTACCTCGTCAGCGGCGGACATGCGGTGATAGCAATTAAAGCGCGTAGCATCAGCGCTACCGGGGACATCAGGGAAATCTTCGCAAATGAGATTGAACGCCTCGCGGAGCGGTTCGAAGTGCTTGAAAAAATTTCCCTTGAACCACTGCATCACGACCATATGGCAGTTCTCTGCCGCTAAGCCTGCCAAGACGATTACAGCGCGCCAGGCACGCCAAGAGGCCAAGCGCACCAAGGTTTTTTAATAAAGGCATACGTAGAAGCCTCTTTTTTATCGTTCTTGGCGTTCTTGGCTCCTTGGCGCACTTGGCGCGCTGTAATCGTCTTGACGTGCTTCGTCCACTCGGCGTGCCCGACAGGTCTCCTAGTTCTGTGGGAGCCTTAAACAAGGCCGAGTATAGCAGCTGTGCCCGGAAAATCTGTCGAATATCTCTGTCCCATGGCTTCGACAAGAGAGCCCCTCGGCTTCGACAAGAGAGCCCCTCGGCTTCGACAAGAGAGCCCCTCGGCTCGGTCACGCGCGCGAGCGGCCGCCCGCCCAGCCGGTAAAAAGCGAAAAGATCAGGACATGTCGAGCACGATAAGCTCGCTCTTCATCAGCCGATTCAGGAACTTGAGCAGCCGTTTCTCCAGGTCCTTCTCATTGCCCCTGGTCCGCTGGACGATGGTCTCCTTAATGTCCTGGACGGTATTCGTGCCGTCGCAGAGTTCCCAGACCATCGAGCCCATATGGTTGAACTTGAAGCTCCGTTCGTCCGGTATGTCAATGAAGCGGCTCATCATGATCATGAGCTGAGTCTTCTTGAAAGGGAGGTAAAGCTTGAGCGAATCAGAGCTCGTGCGGTCCCATTCTGCCTTTTCGTTCCGCACGGGCCTGGCCTGCATGAATTTTTTGTATGGCACCTTAGCCCCGTTGCCCTTGAAAGTGACGAACCCGGCCATAGTCTAAAAACGGTACTGATCGGCTAAATATCTTTCTCAGCGCCAGAGGAGTCGGCCGTAGCGGACTGTTTCGGCATGGCCGCCTCGATCTCTTTCAGCAATACTTCTTCAGTCTTGCCATCAGCGCTTATCCCCATTTTTCTGGCAATCTCGACGAGTTTTGGCGAGGGCATCTTCGATGCGGCCGTGGCCGAAACCAGCGCGTCCGGGTTGAGCTCCCGCTCGAACTCGCGCTGGGCCTTCTTGACCTCTGCATAGAGCTTGCCCAGTTCCCGGAGGTATTGCGGCAGCTTATCCGGCCCAAACAGGAGAAGCGCGACAATGGCAATGAGCAGTATCTCGTCAAAACCGACCATGGGAATACCAGTCCATCTATTCTGCGCCTTGCGGCTATAAATATTTTCAGAATTAATCCATGGCAAGCCACAGGCTCGAAGGGCATCTCAGCGCATTCAATATAACATTTCCGGAACAGGCAAATATCCAAAAGAAAAACCGGAGGCCATAAATTTATGGCCCCTGCAAAATCCGACGCTTGATGTAAACCTAAACCAGCTTTGTGCGGATACTGCCATTCGGCAGGTCTCTGCTTTACAAAGTCGTGTTATTAACTGGCGTTACTGTAACGTTTCCTGGCGTAGCAGTGACGTTAGCGATCGGCGTCACTGAGACATTTCCAACGGGAGTTACCGTCGGGATTTCAGTCGGGGTTTCAGTCGGCGTTACAGTCGGCGTAGGCGATGCACATCCAGTAATCGTGATGAACGCCGCGATCAAGACAATCGCAATTAACGCCATGCTCACGAATTTCTTATCCATATTTTAACCTCCTAAAAATACTAGCTTACTATACTAGTACTTGAACAGGAATATGTTACTTGATATTACATATTACTATTGATGCATCAGACAATCTATATAGAAGGATGCGATTCTCCGCTTATACGCAATCCCTACGGAACAGAAGGGCGAAATACAACTATCTCGGTAAAAAGCAAAAGCTTTAAAGGTCAGCCCGGTATCATATGATGCGGAGAATCCCATGTACCATCTCGAATGCATCAAGTGCGGCGCGAACTACGGGCCGGACGAGATCATCTACACCTGCGGGAAGTGCGGTGGACTGCTCGATGTCATCTACGATTATTCTCAGATTCATCTTACCCGGGAAGACCTGAAGGGACCGTTGTCCGTCTGGAAATACAAGGCGCTGCTCCCTATAAAACGCGAGCCCGTGACGCTGAAGGAGGGCGGCACACCGGTCTACAACATCAAGGCTATCGGCAAGGAGATCGGCATGAAAGATGCTCACGTCAAGCACGAAGGCATGAATCCCTCCGGCTCGTTCAAGGACCGGGGCATGACCGTAGGTGTCACCAAGGCGCTGGAACTGGGCATGAAGAGTGTGGCCTGTGCCTCGACGGGCAACACTTCGGCGTCGCTGGCCGTATATGGTGCCCGTGCAGGCATCCCGGTCATCGTGCTGCTGCCGGCCGGCAAGGTCGCGCTGGGCAAGGTCGCCCAGGCGCTCATGCACGGCTCGAAGGTGCTGAGCATCAGGGGAAACTTCGACGACGCGCTTCGCCTGGTGCGCGAGATGTGCATAGAGAATGGCATTTATCTCCTCAACTCGATCAACCCGTACCGGCTGGAAGGCCAGAAGACCATCGGCTTCGAGATCGTGGACTACTTCGGCTGGGAAGTGCCAGACCGGATCATCCTGCCGGTGGGAAATGCTGGCAACATCACTGCGATCTTTAAAGGCCTGAACGAGATGAAGCGGCTCGGCCTCATCGACCGCATCCCGAAGATGACCGGCATCCAGGCCGAGGGCAGCGCGCCCATCGTCAGTGCGATCAAGTCCGGCGCGAAGGACATCGTGCCCGAGAACCACCCGGAGACGGTCGCGACGGCCATCCGCATAGGTGACCCGGTGAATGCCGTCAAGGCGCTGAATGCAATCCGCGTCTCAGGTGGCACGGCGGAGACAGTGACTGACGCGGAAATCCTCGATGCCCAGAAGCTTCTCGCATGCAAGGAAGGTATCGGTGTCGAGCCGGCTTCGGCCGCATCCGTAGCTGGCCTGATCAAGCTTCGCAACATGGGCGTCGTCGACCGGGACGAACGCGTGATCTGCGTCACGACAGGCCACCTGTTGAAAGACCCGGAGACGGTCGTGAAGATGTGCGACAAGCCGGTCGAGATCGATGCAAGCAAGGAAGCTATTCGTAAGGCCATGGGCTGGTAACAGTAATATCTGATGGTCGCCGCGTGTGCGCGGAGCCGGATGGTCAACGGAGATGGGAATCAGGAAGCTCTCCCATCTCTGCCATTTTTAGCTTAACCTGCTGTTTATGCGAAGGTTTCAAGGCTGTTCCTCGAACTCGACCATTTCAGTCAAAAGCAAATGCCTCTGCCTGTCGTCGATCGCCCCTGTGTCCATACAAAAAAATGCCCTGCTATTGCTGCTCATGATCCGGTCGTTCAGGTACTGGACGAACTTGAGCGTTGCGTCGAACCCGTTGCGGGCCAGCAGGTATTCCATGCCGTCGAGCATGACCACGCCGTCTGGCGTCCTTGCGATGAAGTCGGAGACGGTCGCCGTCAGGCTGGAGATGTTGCCGGGTTTGATGACCGTTTCACCTACGACGGCGTCGCCGCCGTTCAGCCACACCACAGGCGTCTTTTCCAGTCCGAACCGCTCGCGGATGGATTGAGGATTCTGCCTTGAGATGCAGAGGCCCTGGATGTTATGCATGACCTGATCGGTGAATATCTCCATGTAGTGGTCTACCTTGCCCTTGTCTATCAGGTAGATCGTACCTTTATCGAAGTGATATTCCTGGACTGAATCGATTGCCTTCTCTGAGATGGGTGTTATCTTCAGTCCGGAGATGCCCGACAGGTCCTTCAGCGTGATGATGAAGCCGTCGATGGTGTCCGGCCTGGAAAGGCGTGCGGCCGAGATGTTCAGGTTGATCAGCGTATCGTCCTTGCAGCGGAACTCCCGGACATAGCTCCGTTCAGCCTCAGGCTCAAAGCTCTCGCCAGGAGGCAGCAGTTTCGAGAGATGCTGGCCGATTACTTCCAGGGGCACATATTTTAGCAGCCTGGCCGCGCTCTTATTAAACGATCGGACGATGCCGGCCACGTCGGTAGTCAACATCGCGTCAGGCGACTCGTCAATGATGTCGGACAGGTGCTGGCTCGTCTCCTTGACCTGATCGAATAGCATCTGATTCTCGATTCCGATGCCCATCTGGTATCCGATGTCCAGCAGTTGAGCCCGGACGCTTTCCGTGGAGAGGTCGACATCGGCAGTGCCGGTACACAAGATCATCAGGCCCACCAGCCGGGACCGGGAGGAGACGGGCACGGTAATGACCTTTCCACAGTTAGCGGGAGCCGCGATACAGCCCGGCCGGCAATCGCCTGCCATGTAAACTTTGCCAGGCTCTACGCGAGTGTCCGGGATGAACGCCTGCCGGAACATCTCGGGCGATCTGGAAGCGGCGGATGGCAGCGATGCCCGGAGCGACATCTGGCCGAGACGAACGTTGTCTGTGAGGTAGATGGCTCCGGATTCGAAATGCATCAGGCTCATCACATCAGTCAGAACGCTATAAAGCAAGCCCTGCAGGTCCTGATACCGGTTGATGCCCGACGATATGGAGTTCAACAGCCAGAGTTCCCGGTTCCGGCCCTGCAGTGCCTCTGTCGCCTCTTTGCGCTCGGTGATATCGTAGACGAAGCCGATGTAGCCGGCGAAGTCCCCGTCGATGTCGTAGAAAGGCCGCCCGTGTTCGAGCATCCATCGCCAGGCGCCGTCCTTCCGGCGCATCATGTACTCGGCCTCGAACGCCTGTCGGGACTCGAACGCCTCGCGGAAGGTGCGGACATATTGTTCCCGATCCCGATCGTGTACGCTGGCAAGCCAGCCGTCGCCCGATTCCTGTGCTATGTCCCGGCCGGTGAACTCCAGCCAGTTCCAGTTGAAGTAGTTACCATTCCCGTCTGTCCCGGTGCGCCAGATCAGGCCCGGAAAGCTCTCCAGCAGTGTCAGGTAAAAGTCCCTGGAGCGCTTTAAGGCCCGCATTCTGCCTGTGGACATCCGTTTATAATGATCTATGACAACGCCTCCGCAAAGGCGGGGTCGGACAGCATCTGCCCCGCGATCGGCATCTCAGTAAGCAGAGATTAATCCAGAGGACTAATAAACGTGATCTATCGAAGTACTAATTAGTAATTACACAACGGGCATAACGGCCACAATATAGTCTTTTCTGAATGCTTTTGTACAGGCTATCCTGTGGTTTAACGCCAAGTCCGCCAAGTCCACAACGTACACCAAGTTTTATAGAAAATGGATTACCATAGCCATGTTTTTTAGACTTCGTGCGCTTGGTGGACCTGGTGAACCTTGTGTAACACCACTGATAGCGTATAAACTAACTTGCAAATGACTATATACCATGTAGTCCGGTTAAGGCTGCCTTAAAACGGCTTCATGGTGTCCGTTGTGCCATCGTCCCATGGTGTCACTCCAGCAAAAGCAGCGATATGAGCGATACCCTGTCTTCCTTTTTCAGCACGTCGATGCCCCGGGCGTCCCGGTCCCAGCCGACGCTCTCCAGCAGTTTACGAATGTCGATGCCGCAGCTCTCCGGCGAAGGACGGGCCATCTGCGGACGTTTGCACGCGCCTGCACCTTCTTCGACGCTGCAGACATGGCAACCGGGACAATAGTTGAGGCCAAACGTGAAGGCCTTTGGGTAGCCGTTCAGGAAAGCAAAACGCTCCAGCCTCAGGAAGGCATCGATGGCCTGCTCCATGCCATCTTTCTCTACGGCCATGTCTGCCTCCCGTGACCTGGCCGGAGCGTCGAAGCGGAGCAGGAACGCAGTCTCGTAGTTTTCCATGATGGCACGCATAGTCGCCGGCTCAGGGCTGTACGGCGGGCATGTGAGACGCCGCCCATAGTTAGGACATCCGTACTGACATTTCAGCCGAACCCAGTCCTCTACCCGGATATCGAAAGCGGACATGCGCCGGATTTGCAGGCCGAGTTCCTGGGCCAGGCTTTTCAGGTGCTGCTCGAAGACATCGGAAGGCATGATCTCTTGAAGATCAGCCCCGTGGCTATTTTTACGTTGTTCTCCGCGATAGTGATTGATGCGGCGAATAACGTATAAAAACGCAAATAGCCCGTCGCAATGGTCAGAGCCCTGTGCCGGCCGCCATGTAACGGACGATTGTTTCTTTTCTTTTTGTCGTACGGTACGACGACAGGACAAGCTTTATTGGCACGTAGCGCTATAGAATGATATTCCCGGAGGCCGAAAATGAAAAACGCCAGATACTTTGCGCTGATGGCGCTACTTCTATTGATTGTCGCGACGTCGATCAACTGTGTACAGAATACCACTCCGCAACCCTCGCCTTCGCCCACGGCGAGCCCTTCGCCGACACTGGAACCTGCTGCCGTACTGACCCAGGAGCAGAAGACCAGCATTTACAGCACGGCTACCTCCGATCCTTACGTCCGGGAGCGCATCCTGAAGACCGCATGGCGCAGCACGCATCAGGACGGCGATCAATTCGTGAGGAATACTATCTACATGCAGGGCAATGCCGGTTACATGAGCTTCCGGGAGATCGGACCTGATTTCGATCGTATCCGGACACTGCCTGCCGTCGAGATCATCGCTGGTAACGCCAGCGAGGCGGGGGTCAACGTGATCGCCTTAGTAGACATGGACCAGAACAGGGTAGCCGACATCGGCTTCGTGCCCAGACAGGGCGTTTCGCCGGCTCCGGGAGCGACATTTTTAGCCGTTGAGGGCGGAGTCGACGAACGCGATGCCAGCGGCGGCTTACACCAGTACAGGAACGTAACCGTCGTCGATACAGGCTACATAAAGGGCATGAGCCTCTCGCAGGACCAAAAAGACCAGATCTCCGCGCTGGCGATGAGAAATGCCACCGTGAGGAAAGAACTCGGCAACCATAACGCTGCCATGAGCGATTTCAGCGTCTACGGCTACGAGATTGGATATCCATACCGCTACGTCCTCGCGTATCCGATGGTGATCATTAACGTCACCGACGGCACTACGACCTACGATCCGATCTACGTCCTGGCCGACCCGGCCAGTAACCGCGTGGTGAAAATAGGGAGCGGCATAGACTTTCCATAAACACGGCGGACATTGTGACATAGCGAACACCATGGGCAGCTCAACGCTGCCTTAACCTGACGCGCCCGCCGTACTCATCGTGTACGAGATCCGGTAAATGACATTAGCCGTATCGTCGGACACGAGCAGCGATCCGTCAGGCATCACGAGCACGTCCACCGGCCGTCCCCATGCCTTGCCGTCATCTTGCAGCCATCCTTCGGCGAATATGCTTTGTCTGGTAACGTTCCGGCTCCTGTCGAGAGCGACGTATTCCAGCCGGTAGCCGATTGGCGTGTCCCGGTTCCAGGAGCCGTGCTCGGCGATAAAGATGTTATTCCGATACTCCGGCGGGAACATGTTCCCGGCATAAAATTTCATGCCCAGAGCGGCTACGTGTGCATCGAACTCGGCCTCAGGCAGCGTGAACTCCGAGGGGCTGTGCCCATCGCCGAACTCGGGGTCCGCGATATTGTGGCCGTGCACGTATGGGAACCCGAAGTCCATGCCGGCATGCGGCGCTTTATCAAGCTCGTCCGGCGGCTGGTCGTTGCCCATGTAGTCCCGGCCATTCTCAGTGAACCATAGTTCGCCGGTCACCGGGTCCCAGTCGAAGCCCACCGTGTTACGTATACCACGGGCGTATATCTCAAAACCAGTGCCGTCGGCGTTCAGGCGGGTGATCGAGGCATAGGGCGACGGAGGATCGCAAATGTTGCACGGCGCACCGATCGGTATGTACAGTCTTCCGTCAGGCCCGAACGCGATGTATTTCCAGCCGTGCCATTCATCGGTGGGATAGCTATCGTTTATAGTGACAGGAGAAGGCGGGTCCCGGAGATGATTCTCGATGTCATCGTAACGGAGCAGGCGATTGACTTCCATCACGTACAGTGAGCCGTTACGGAAGGCGACGCCGTTCGGCATATGCAGGCCCTTCGCGATGGTAATGACTTCGTCGGCTTTTCCGTCACGGTCGTTGTCGAGGACTGCGTAGACGTTTCCTGCGTCCCTCGTTCCGACGAATAGCGTCCCGTTCGGACTCAGCGCCATCTGGCGAGCGTTCGGCACGTTATCTGCATAGATATCGATCTTGAAGCCCGGAGGGAGCTTGATCAGGTCTAAGGGCAGACTTGTGTCGCCTCCGACGCTGATGCTTTCACGTACGGCATCCGGGGCAAAAACAGGCTGTGCCAGAATGACGATGATAGCCAGCAGTAAAAGGGGGATCGATATGATCAGAAACTTCAACTCGCTGCTGCGCGCCATCGACATTCACCGCTGCATAAAAATACGGTTGAGGACGCAATGATAAATGGCTATGGACATGAAAAAGCAATAAATTCTAATTTTTTCGGTAATGTTGCCAGCAATGAAAAATGGGCAGGGCAATCATCGCAAGCCTGACGATCTCAAGAAATGCAAATGAGCTTGCAGCATAGGCATATATTAGAAAAAAATTGGCGATCTTGGCGCTCCTTGGCGGTTCTTAGCGAGCTGAAACTGCACCAGTACGGGTCGCATTACCCGGGCCCGGTTTCTCGTCGTTGTCCTGACACGGTTGAGGAGTCCTAACAGGAATTAACGTGCTACGAATGCCGGTCTATAGTTGTTTGTGAAAGGTTTCATACGTTTCTATGCACGTTTTTATTCTATGACCGTCTCTGCGATCTCTGCGCCGTCTCTGCGATCTCTGCGGGAATCTTCGTCCATCGCACTGCACTACAGGGTTGGGGACGATGCCCTGTTTCAGGCTATGTGTCGAGTACCAGAGAACTGTTTTATTCTCGCAGAGCGCGCAGAGGAAGCGCAGAGACCGCAGAGACGTTGAAACAGGACACAATACCTTTTTAACTATCGCCGCATTCGTTGCGTCCAGCGAAGACAGAGCTTAAGACCTTTCAGGAACGACTATAAAAATTATGGTTCTTGTCTGGATCAGGCTGAGTGTAGAGAAAAGCAGGACACGGTTTTAGCTCGCCAAGAACTGCCAAGGAGCGCCAAGATCGCCAAGACGATTTTCATACTAAATAGTTATTCAAATCGATGCGGACTTCTGCCGTGCGTTTACAAGAGAGCCCTTCGGCTCGTTCACGCATATGCGTGCGTGAACGGCACGAAGGTGCCCATTGTTTAACCAGGGCAGGGCATGTAATGATTTCCCGACATGGTTTTCATCCATGCCAGATTTTCGTTACGTGTCAATCCGGTCATAGTTTCAATATCTTATCGGACAGCTCGGCTGCACGGCTCTTATCGATCAGCAGCCCGGCCGAGACTTTGACCCATTTGGCGAGCTCGGGGAGATGCTGATTATCGAGGTCATCGAAAGAAAGGCCGTTCAGGTGGTGACTGGACTGTCGCCTCAGGAACGCCTCTGACGAAGGGCCGATGTAGTCGATGGTAACTGTCAGCACTTTCTGCGAAAGAACGCTCAACGCCTCACCCCCGATCACTTCTTGATTTCGGGAGCGGCGGCTTTCGCGGCTGCCAGGTCTTCCTGGAACGACATACGCTCGAACTTTATGCTGGCGACCATCCGGCTGAAAGAGTCTGCCAGTTCGCCTACTTCATCCTTTCTCCGGACGTCCACGACTACGTCGAGGTCACCTTTGCTGATCTTTTCGGCAGAGCGGTTCAGCTTGCCGATGTCGCGAATGATGTTCATGACAAAGTAGCCGATCATGAGGGCGGCGATCAATATGCTGATGCCGATGATCAGATAGATCGTGTTGCCGATGAACTCTTGCTGAGACAGAACCTTTGCGCTGTCCATGTCCACTCCAAGGAGGCCCACGATGTTACCGTCGGTATCCTTCACAGGCGCATAGCCCGAGAGCACAGTGCCCCATTCGTCAGTGGTGAACTCCTCGTCCGCGCCTGGTTCGGCAAAGCCTGCCAACAGCTCGTCGTTCGGCTCCTCGTAAGCCTGCCCGATGCTCGCGCCGTTCTCGTTCAGGCCGTAATCGGCGTCGACGACGAATTCGACAGCGTCACCGTTCTGCCGCATCAGGTAGATGTACAGGATATCAGGATTGGAATCTCTCATGGCATTCAGTTGCTGGTTGATCGCCAGAAATGCGGCAGAGCCCTCGTCGCCGGGCTGTAATGCGGCAACTAATGTGCCATTAATCTGCGTGGCGGCCACGCTGGCTACTGCCTTGAGCTCGTTCTGCATCCGGTCCTTCAGCGCGTTCTTGGTCTCGTTATACGTATAGAAGAAGGTCAGACACGATACGATCAATATCAGTATTATGAAACTCACAGTGAGTTTTGTGATCAGGCTGTTAAGTAACTTTACCAATATAACACCTTACGGGTTAAAAACTTAAAACGAGCCGTTATATAATAACCGTTTCCTTATAAAACGGTAATTCAGCGATTAAAAGTAAAAATCTGTCAAAAGCGGGCGAAAATGTAACTCCTATCCCGCATAAGAAACTTCATAAAAGTCATAATTCTTTTTCAACTGGCTTGTAAATGGCATCGTGGCCGTTATGGCATCATGCCCACGTGAAAAGAAGTTAGGGCGGGGTTATAAAAACCCCGAATCAATCCTTATGATAAGGATAATGGAGGTGATCGTATCCTTGAACAAGGATACGTTTTGTCTCAGTCCTTCAGGACGATCTCGATGTTGATGTCCTTCGGCACCTGGATGCGCATGAGCTGCCTCAGCGCGCGCTCGTCCGCGTCAATGTCAATCAGACGCTTATGGACACGCATTTCCCAGTGTTCCCAGGTTGCCGTGCCTTCGCCGCTCGGGCTCTTCCTGGTCGGGACGATCAGGCGCTTCGTCGGGAGAGGTACGGGGCCGGAAATGCTGACGCCGGTCTTCTCGGCGATTTTCCTTACCTGCCCGCACACATCGTCTAACTTGGTCGGGCTGGTGCCGGAGAGTCGAATTCTCGCTTTCTGGTTTGCCATGTTTGGGGTCTCCTGTAATAAGAAATGGAGGAGGGCAACGATGTTGCCTTATGCAATAAAGTTTGCCCTCCACCGTATCCGCTTATTTCGACTTGATGTCCATGACTACGCCGGCGGCGACAGTCTGGCCCATGTCTCTGATGGCGAACCTGCCCATCTGCGGGATTTCCTTGACCTTCTCGATGGACATGGGTC
>JAEZKS010000208.1 GCA_023436075.1 Methanobacteriota archaeon | reverse complement strand
TGGCCGCATCGATTGGCCTGGTATCGATCGGGCTTTGCATGGCATCGTCGTGCATGGCCCCGAAAGTCTGGTACGGGACTTTCGCAGACTCGAGTGCAGTGCGTACCACGCTGGCTATTTTCACAGGGTCACCTGTGCCACTGAAGTGCACGTCGTATACCTGCGGGGTTTCGCCGACAAGAGTGTTATGGACGGCGGTGATTTCGAGCCCTCCGCGCAGAAGGTCGCTCTGCACCGCAAACAGCTCTTGCGGCTGCAGGACAAGGTCGCCCATGACCATCGAGCCCTGCGCTCCCATGTTCATGAACGCCACGAAGGAATGCAACGCCATGGGCCGAGCCAGGACCATGTCTCCGATGCTGACCTGTATGTCGTCCCGTGGCAGCTCGACCATGAAGACGCCGTCCGGTAGCACGGTGCCCCTGGTCCCGAGGGTTTGTTCTACATCAGCCCACGATGAGCCTGCGCTGTGCCGGTGGTCGATGATGCCGGCGCTGGCTATGCAAAATAAAAGAATAACGGCGATTCCGGGAATCACCAGGAATACCATGTACAACGATCTCGGTCTCACAAACCTATCCCGCCGTTCTACTGGCATTTCAGATAGTGTCATAAAAAGGCTATGCCAATATAAGCGGAAATTGCATCATTTTCTTCCATCCGCAGTACGGAAACAGCTTTATCGGTTTCAGTCAATATCAGGTATCGATGACCTCTCTCGTGATCACCGGCGGTCTCGTGGAAATCGAAGACGTCAAAAAATTCCTCAAAGATGTCTCGTCAATATCGGCAGACTACGGCGTCACTGCGCAGGCGGTCAACGCCGATGCTATCGCAGGTCGGTGTCACGCCGAGTTCGCCGTTCGAAAGGCCGTCGAGTCCTTTGAGCGGCAGCGTAACCTCGCCAGGGACCCGGGCATGGAGATCATGCTGTACCTGCGTGGCCGGCGGCAGATCGAGAAGGCGCTGGAGATCGGGATAAAGCCAGGCGAGAACCGAGTCGCCTTCATCATCGTCGGGGACAATGCGGCGAAGGCCAGGCCGGCCGTCGAGGCGGTGCTGGACGAAGTGGACCCGACAGTCGTCGATTACTCACATGCAAAAGATGCGTTGCTCGTGCGACTGCACGATATCACGCCCGCAGAGGTCGAGATCGTTGGGCCGGACCGGATACCGCAACTCGTGCAGGAGCGGTCGGCGCTGCTGGAGTTCGAGAAGTAGGCGCTGGACACCGGGGGCACGATGGGTATGAAGACCATGGAGATATCAACATTGCCAGCGATGTTCGTGGATTGTCCTTTGTGTCCTCTGTGTCCCCCGTGCCCTCTGTGACCAATGCTTGCTTTCGCCTTGCGGAGCGCCATTTTAAATACCGGGAGAGCTATCTAGTTTTGGGTGAGCGTGGGGATACTGTCACCTGAAGCTACCAGCACGGACTTCAGTCCGTCCCGGGGGTCGGTAATAAAACGGCAGCCGATCTCCGGAACTGGAGACCTTTTCTTTTGCAGCATTGCAGCCATGCCCGGAAAAACTGTCACTCGGCTTGACCGCAGGATTCCTTTTTCAGATTATGACCCGTTCCGGCGCCGAGAACACGTTAGTCTTTTCTCGGTCAGTAAAGCAGCATAGCGTCAGGTTTGCCCGTCGCGCACTGTCGATGCCGCTGCTGATTGGCGCGGCCTTGGAGACGATCAGCGGTATTTTCGCCCGGACGGCTTTCATCACCATGCCGGCCGGCTGACGGCCGGACGAGAGCAGGAACATCTTCGACAGGTCGTCCCCCGCCATCGTGGCCATGCCGACCACCTTGTCGATGGCGTTGTGGCGGCCGATGTCAATTGCACGATACTTCAACGTGCCATCAGCAGCGAGGAGGCAGGCGACATGGGCGCCATGAGTGAGATCCTGCTCGTCTGTGCGCAGGTTTTTTACACACTCGAGAATTACGCCGATTGGAAACTTCTGGTCGACAGGAATGTTGACATTGTCGTCCCGGTGCTCCCAGTTGACTCCGATGCAGCCCGACGAGCGCAGCTCGTACCACAGGTCAAAGTGCTCGAACGACCGGATCTTGAGGAACACCCGGCTGCCTTCTTCCTTGATGTCCTCGATATCGTCCCGACCCTGCACTGCGCCCTCGGTGATCATGTATCCGATGGCCAGCTCCTTGTGGTGATCGGGAGTCGTCACGATAGAGGACAGCTTCGTGCCGTTGATGATCAGCTCGATGGTCTCCTCGACCATGACCGGGTCCGGCATCGGCTCTGATCCCGACCGGGTCACTTTCAGGCACTGGTATTCCTTGACTGGTTCCATATTCTCCAATGTTATAAAACCTGCAAAACCATTAACTTTCGCGTCCATGGAGAGAGGTTCCAGAGGTTTTGGGAGAGGACGCAGGGATTTTCACCACAGAGGACACAAAGGACACAGAGGCTCACAGAGGATTTTAATAAAAAGCATGCTTCCTGAAGCCCTTTCTTTTATATAGTCCTCTGTGCTCCTCTGTGTCCTCCGGGTCCTCTGTGGTGAAAATCCTCTGCGTCCTACCGAAACCTCTGAAAACCTCTGAAGCCTCCCCATACCCAAAAATATAAACTGTTACAGGCACATGAAATCATGATGGCTTATAAATCATTCCTCACGAAAAGACAGCTCGCCGTGCTGCGGTTGCGCCAGGCGGGCCTCACGCAGGAAGAGATAGCCAGGCGGATCAAGACCACCCGTGCCAACATCAGCCTCATCGAGAAGCGGGCCAGAGAGAACGTCGAGCGCTCGAAGGAGACTATCCGGGAGTGGAATAGCGTCGTCTCCCCGGTCAGGATATCTGTCCCGAAGGGCATGGACGTGATGAGCGTCCCTGACATCGTCTTCGCCGAGGCGGACAAGGCCTCAATCCACGTCAAATGTGACTCCATCGGACTCATCACGCTGATCAAGAAGGAGAAGGGCAACGCAATTTCCAACCGGGTAGTGGTCGAGCCATTCGAGATCGACATCGCTAACTCGGGGGAAGTGGCGGTACTGTGACGGACGTGTTCGCCGTCGATGTCGGGTCGGGGACTCAGGATATCCTGATCGCCGACGATCGCCTGCGTCGTCCTGACACGAAGCTCGTCATGCCTGCACCCACACAGTTGTACGCAGCCAGGATCCGCCGGACTCGCAAGGACTTATTCTGTGACGGCTACACCATGGGCGGAGGTGCCATTGTCGGCGCGCTGCGGCAACATGTGGAAAAGCACCGTGTCGTCATGACGCCGGCAGCGGCCCGCACAGTCCGGGACGACCTGGACCGGGTGCGGGACATGGGCATCGAGATCGGCGAAGAGAACGATCTGGGTGGCAACTTCGCGCAGCTACGGCTCATGGACGTGGACATGGACGCCTTTAACGTGGCGTTCGAGACATTGAACAGCCGACTGCCGAAGAAGATGGCCGGCGCGGTGGCCGTCCAGGACCACGGCGTCGCCCCGAAAGGCATGAGCGACCGGCAGTTCAGGTTCAGCCAGATTGAGAAGAAGATCAGGAAGGGTGCCACGTTCCGGGACTTTGTTTTCACGAAGGAAACGAAAGCGTTTTCCAGGGTGAGCGCTGTCATCCGCAGCCTGCACGACCAGGGCTATGACGACGTGCTGGTCATGGATACGAAGATCGCCGGCATCTACGGCGGCCTGTACGAAGAGCCATTGCCTGCCATAGCGATCGACGTGGGCAACGGGCACACGACGGCTGCTTCTGTGGCAGAGAATGGCAGGATCGTGGGAGTTTTCGAGCACCATACAGTTCAACTCACTCCGAAGACGATGCGCATGTACCTCGAAAAACTGGCCGCCGGGACGATCACGAATAAAGAGGTCTTCGAGGATGGCGGCCACGGTGCCTTTGTCCGCGAGTCGATCAAGCCGAAAGCGATTCTGGCGACCGGGCCGCGGCGGGAGAATGCGCTGAAGACAGGGCTCGGTGTTAAGCTCGCCACGCCGCTGGACGACGTGTACATGGTCGGGCCGGTGGGTATGATAAGAGCATATCGGGCTTTGAAGGAAAGCTGAACGCTGTGCAACGCGCACGCGCGAGAGCGGCCAACGCCAGGCTATGTTTTTACTTTCATTTCTGCTTTTACAGCATCTTTCTTCTCATCCCTGATCGTGAACGCCAGCAGGAATGACAGCCCCGTGAAGATAATACACAGAAGAAACGCCATCTTCAGGCCGCCCCAGTCTGCGAGGAACCCTACGAGGACCGGGCCACCGCCGTCGCCGACTTCCTTGAAAGTGCCGGAGAGTCCCATGACGGTGCCGATGATGGCAGCAGGAGCCGCGTAGGCCAGATAAGAGTTCGATACTACCCACAGTGCCGAGACGCCGATGCCCGACAGCACCACGGCCGCGAACCAGACGGGGGAAGACGGGATCAATGCTATTAGTAGCAGGGCGATCGTTAAAAAGGCAGAACCGACGAGCAATGGCAGTCGGGAGCCGTACCTGTCAGCCGCTTTGCCCGCGTAGAACTGGGCTATGACGTAGATGACTGCCTGCAAGCCAAGGATGAGACCCGTGGTTCCTGTATCTATGTATGTTACGCCATTCTTCTCCCCGTACAGGGGCAGGAAAGAGATGATCGCATAAAAGACCAGCATGCCGCTCATGCCGATGAAGTAGCTGCTCAGCAGGTCCAGCCGCGAGCTCTCGCGGATCATGGTCATCGCCGGCTTGCGTGCGTGTGCCTTCGGGTTGAAGCTCTCTCGGACGAAGAGCAGCGATAGGATGAGACACACAAGTGCCACCGCCGCGCACAGATAGAACATCAGGCTGAAATCATTGAGATACTGGATGATCAGTCCGCCGGCGATGGGGCCGAGCGCATAGCCGGCGCCCTTGATTGCGTTATATGTGCCCATCGCCTCTCCCTTCTTTTCCTGGAACATGTCAGCGACAATAGCGACTGAGGTTGTGGAGAACGCGCCGATGGCGATGCCCTGCACGAACCGGATGGCGAAGAGGGCAGATGGGTCCTGGAAGAATGGGTAGGCAACCGATACGACGACCAGCGCGACGAACCCGGCCAGCATGAACTTCATCCGGCCGTAACGGTCGGCAAGGATGCCGAAAGGCGTCTTCACCAGTACCTCCGCCAGCGCGAGCGAGCCGATGACGAGGCCGATGGCTGATGCGGACGAGCCATAGGCGTCCATGTAGGTACCCAGGTTGGATGCGATCAGGTGCCCAGTGAAGGACGCAGCGAAGCCTGCGAACGACAGCGTCAGCAACGCGAGTGTCTTATTGTAGCTCTCCGATTTGAGCAGTGCCATGACATCATCCCTTCAATGCCGGCGGTTAAATAGCTGGTGCCGGAAATGCGTTATAGTAATAATTTTAACTACAAAATATGCGTATTGATGTCCATGGGCTAAATAGGTTGTGGCGTTGGGAGGTGCCAGGTTTAGCGCCTTAACACTTTATCGGCCGAGCTTAAAATTAGATTCATTTATTTAATGACGAAAAAGTGTATGGAATTGTTACGGGTTCATGGCTATTCTTTTCTCATGAACGATGTTGCCGTTCAACAGTTCATATACGTATGCGATTTTTGTGTTGACGCAGAAAATCGTCGAGGTGATTATTTCGCTGCTCTCGTTTTCTATAGAATTGTTCCCTTGAACCATAATTTAGTAAATGGTAAGTAGTTGTTATTTAAACTAATTTATCAGTCACAGCTTTACTCTATTTCGCCCTGTATCGTGATCGTCTTTTCGCTAACCGGAATATTCTTTGCTGACTGTTCCAGCGCCCGATCCACGACATAGCGCACGCCGCTGCAGCAAGGAACTTCCATGTGGGCGACTGTGATTGACTTGATCTTATGCCTCGAGAAAATCTCCGCCAGCCTGGCAATATATCCCTCAATATCGGAATCCAGTTTCGGGCAAAAGATGATCACGATCTTATCGCGGAGAAGCTCTGCATGGAATCCTGCATAGGCGAACGGGACACAATCCGCCGAGACCAGCAGGTCTGCATCGTCAAAATACGGGGCTGCAGGATTCAGGAGCTTGAGCTGTACCGGCCACTGCCGAAGCTCAGATTGGGCCTTTTCGGACGGCCCTCGGCTGGAGGCAAAGTCTTTTCGCGGAATGCTCCTCGCCATCGATCCCGGGCAGCCCGCATGATGTGGAAGACCGGAATGCATATTGCCGGGAACATTGATTTTGTGCTCCTTCAGGTACTCGATCGCCTGTTTATATAGATCAGTCTGCCCATGGCTGGCAAGGTGTTCGAGATGGGCTTTGATGACAGGCGGGCCCTGTCGCACGATATTCTCCATTACTGTCTTTTCATCGTAAGGGGCGGCTTCGCGCTCGATGACGCTGATTGCGTCCTCGGGACAGGTCCCAATGCACGCGCCCAGGCCATCGCAGAATAAATCACTTATCAGCCGCGCTTTACCATCAATGATCTGGATGGCTCCCTCCGGGCAATCCGGGACGCATTGCCCGCATCCTGTGCATTTATTTTCGTCGATGCTGATGATCTTCCGTTTCATAAGCCGCTCCAATTGAGTTCGTATGTTTGCGAACTTAAAAAAGTTTCCGGTATATTCACATCAGGACAGGCACAGTGCCGGGCGCTGTGACACCAGGCCGAAGCCGGGCGATAATAAAATTAATTAGATTTATCGTGTCGCCGGAGAGACTTTCCGATAATGGCGTCCTATAACTTCCCATTGGGCGTATCCCGGCACGATCCAGAGTTTGAGAAGATTCTGCAAATCATCAATAGCTTGAGGGGCTATGAGACGCTGGAAGACCTGAAG
>JAEZKS010000133.1 GCA_023436075.1 Methanobacteriota archaeon | reverse complement strand
CAGAGGACGCACAGAGGACGAATAAAGCATGGCTCATGTGTCAGCCGTTTATTAAAAAGTATCCTCTGTGCGTCCTCTGTGTTCTCTGTGGCTCTGTGTTGAAACTCGGCGCACTCTCGCAAACCTCCGAGACCTCAAGTATCACATCATGCCCTCGAACATTATGCCCGAAACTGCCGTCGAGACGCTGAACACTGCCACAGCAACAGGTAACGTCCTCCCGACGCTATACATGAACTCCTGTACGTCGTCCCCGTGCTCGATGCCGTCCACGAAGCGCAACAGGATGATCACCAGCAGTATGACATATACTCCCACGATCAGCGTGAGGTCAGGCGTCGAGACCGCCGGCGCGGTGAACTGGGGCACCATGACGAAGTACGATTGGGCATCTTCGGGCAGCTCCTGCATGTTGATGGCCATGCGGGAGGCGATGCCGGCTACGGCCCCGGATAGGGCGAGTGTCACTCCGGCAATGAACGGCGCGAAGACCGTGCAAGTCATCTTGAGCATGCTGGTCATAGTGTACAGCATTTTCCTGATCTCGTTCTCTACCTCCTGCAGCTCTTTCAGGTGGTCGGCGATCCGGATGACTGAGTTGCCTGCGATCTCTCCGCTCATCGCCGAGGTCTCGACGAGCATGCCGATCGTGGCACGGATGCGACTTGAGTAGACGTCCGCGAAGGCGCCGAAGGCCGGGTCGAGCACGGCGTCATGAAGCGTCGAGCGCAGGCAGCGGATGTTATAGGCGGCCCGGGAATATGCCTTGCCTATGGCAGTGCCCGAGACCATGCGGGCCGTGTAAGCAAAGCCTTCTTCAGGCGGTCGTCCCTCCGACATGCGACGTCCGAGCACGAACAGCGAATCGGCAAACTCAGCCTCCATCGCTCTGATCTCGTCCCTGGCTTTCTTGAACGGCAGGCTGGTGCAGTAGCAGTAGATCGAAACGGCTGCGGCGATCCCCCAGACGATGAAATCTGACTGCTGAAATGGCAATGTAGCCGGGGCGTATTTTCCGATCGAAGCGACCCCTGCCCCGGCCAGCACCGCGATCGCCGCCCAGGTCCACCTCGAAAATCCATGTTCTCTATACCGGTCGTCGGGCACGTCTGGCGGGGCGAAGGCTGCGGGCCGACGCATCAGTATTGCGTGGGCATAGAGCAGCGTGACCAGCGGGAAGAGCAGGTCGTAGAGCAGGAAGAGCTGTACTGCGTTGACACGCAGGCCGACCACGGCCGCCGCAGGGAGCATGGCCACCAGCGCCAGCGGGACCATGACGAAGATCGAGTACAGGATGAGCGTCGGCGCGTGCAGCGTCGACATGAAACTGGCCATGAGCGACTTTGTCCCGTGCAGCACCACGTCCAGCGCCCGGTTCAGCGCGATGGTACGCATGGCTTCGTCCCGTTCGCAGGTCGAGCTTTTCACCAGGAACACGGCCCGCTTGAAGTGCTCGCCGTAGACACCGCACCGGCCGGCAAAAGCGGAGAGGGCCTCGTCCAGGCTGTCGTAGGCCCGGATCTGCAGGTCCCACATGAGCTTCCGCACGTCTCTGGCGAGCTGTCTCTGTGAATTCTTTACCGTGAACGCCATGGCTCTCTCCATGTTGGGATTGAGCTTCATGGCCATGACGATGTAGCTGACCACTTCTGGCACGTCGCCCAGCGAATGCACCCTCATGTACGCGGCATGTCGCTTTGGGTACTCACTCATGTAAACGAAGGTCAGCAGGGGTAGAATGCCTGCGCAGATCACCACCAGCGCGGCCGTAGGGCCGTCCATTAGCCCTGCGGCCATTGCCCCGCCGCCTGCAAGGAGGACGACCAGCAGTGCAGAGGCAGCGGCGACCAGAGATAGCGAAAGCACTTCGGCGGCATCCATCTCCATGCCGGTGAAGCCCAGCGCATCGGCAAGCTCTTCGCTGTAGTGCCTTTCGGCATAGCCGGCCAGCCTGTCGCGGCCCGCCGTATAAGAAAGCGCTGCAAATGACGTGTGGCCGGCGAAGACGTAGGCCTCCTCAAGGTTCATGTGCCATCTCCCTGGTAAACCAGCCTTCCCACGAAAGCTCCGCATCCTCGAAATCCGGCTTGCCACGGCGCTTGCAGCCGTCGCATATCACCCGGAACATGTTGGCATACTTCGCGTACTGTCCGGCCTCCGTGACCTCCGGACTGCTTCGTTCTGCTTCTGCGATGGTACCGATCATCCTGCCTTTCGCGGCGGCCGCAGCACAGACTTCCCGTATGGATATTCCCCAGCGCCCGGCTATGTTCTTCAGCGCTTCCGAGCGCCCTGAGTCGATACGGTCCCCGGCAAGCAAAATGTCTGTGGAAGCATCGTACTGCAGGAGATCATCGAAAGCGCCCTCTCCGTCATCGCCCCAGGCAGACTTGGCGATCTCAGAAATCTCGGTAACACGTCGCTCCCGGAGACTGGCCCCGCCCGGACGAACGGTTGAGCAGACCACCACGGCGTCGGTAGCCTTGAAGGACGCTGCCGGAACGCCGATGTCGTTGACCACTCGTTCCAGCACGTCACGGCAAGAGGCACCGTGGATGGTGCCCATGACCGAGTTGCCCGAGGCGCCGACGCGCATCGCCTCGTAGAGCGATCGGGCTTCCGTTCCCCGAACTTCCCCGATCACCAGAGCTGATTCGCCCAGGCGCAGCGCAGCGCGCAGCGCATCCGAGGCCTGGAACTCTGCTTCTGAGCCCGACACGGCCGCTCTCGTCCCGATGCCCTGTACTTTCCAGCCCTGCCGCTGCATTTCCTCCACCGGCAGCTCCGGCGTATCTTCTATGGCCAGTATCCGGTAGCTCTGGGGTATTTCGAGCATCAGCGCGCTGAGCAGCGACGTCTTTCCCGCGCCTCTCGTCCCGGTGATCAGCATCGATGCGTGTCCGTCCACCAGCAGCGACAGCAAGCCCGCGGCGTATGGCGAGAGCATCCGGCGACTGACCAGTTGCGGCAGCGTCCACGGCGTCTTCTTGTGGCGCCGGAACGCATAGGCCAGTCCTCTCGACAGCGGACTGCCGATGGCCGAAACTCTGGTGTGGAACTGCATGAGGTCCATGTCGAGCACTGGGCTGGCCTCGGAGAACGGCCTGCCGGAAATGGCGCGCAGCCTGGAGATCATCGACTCCACGTCACTTTCAGACAGGAACAGGTTGCTGGTGCACTCTTCGCCGTCCACCACGACGTGCAATGGCGTGGCGCCGACGGGAGCATTCACGTAGGCGTCCTGTATGTGCGGGTCGGCGAGCACGTCCTCCATGATGCCAAGGCCGGAGGTGTATTTTACAAAAGTGGCCGCCAGCCGTTCCAGCCGGCCTCTATCCAGATGCATGCCTTCGGCCAGCGCCGCCCCGAGCAAAGCACTCTTCGCATGACGGAGAAAAAATGCCCGCGCATCGCCGGCTTCCGGCAGCTCGTCGTCGCCAGGGCGACGTTTGAGCAGCCTCTCCCTGGCGCTCACGATCAGCGCCAGGTCATCCGGGTCCATGGCGTACTCCCACGGCATGGCGAAGTACAGCTTTTCCGGGCTTCCGGAGAGGCCGTATAGTGAGACTTGCATAAGCGGACCGGCTCCGGCCGGTTCCACCTCGTAAGACCGGAGAAAGACTGAGCCGGGCGGCGGCTGTTCCAAGACACGGGACCGGGAGAAGCGAGGCATAATGCAGGGCACCAGCGTGGCATAGTCGATGTCCCGAATCTTCGCTGCAGCTATTGCCATTTCGCCGAGGATGGCAGTGAAGCGCTGACGGCAGACGTTGCAGGCATCTGTATCGCCTTCACAGAAGCTCTCGACGTACAGCCTGTCAACGGCTCTGGCTGCAGCAGCCGCGTCGCCCCTGGAAATCTCTAAGATCTCACCGATCTTCTTTCTCCTCCCTGCATCGCATCGGCCGCATCCGAATGACGGCAGCGATGACCCGCGCATCTCCAGTTCAGAGCAGAACGATGCCACGTCATTCATTGCCGAAAGCACATCGCCGCCGTACTCTCGTACCAGGTCTCGCTCGAACAACAACCTCTCTGCGTCGCCGTGGATTGAGAGCGCACTTACGGCACAGCGCCTGCACGCAGGGTCCGACATGCTCGAACTCCCGGTATCGCAGGCCGAGCAGTCGATCGAAACTTCGATGCCTGCAGTCCCATGCCTGATCGTCAGATTCTGTCTGTCTGATATCCGCCTCTTACGAAATATCTCACCTATGTTGTCAAGGACGGGCCGGTAATCATACATATTTACACCAATATGAAAATAAGTATGCGTTAAAAGATATATAGCTTTGGAGTGTGTACCATGAAAGAACTACGGCTTGTCCGGCCGATTATGCGTCGCGATGTTCCGCATGCAAAATTAAATATCGGCAGGCCATTTTTCTCCGCAGGAGCGCGAAGCCGATGAGCATGGAAAGAACAACTGGCACTAAGCCGTCGAAAGACGTGCTGAAGAAGAAACTGACGCCGATGCAATATCACGTGACGCAGGAGCATGGCACGGAACCCGCATTCGATAACGAATACTGGGACGAGCACCGGGAGGGAATCTACGTAGATGTCGTCTCCGGCGAGCCGCTGTTCGCCTCGACTGACAAGTTCGACTCCGGCTGTGGCTGGCCCAGCTTCACCAGGCCGATCCGCAAGGACGAGATCGTCGAGAACCGCGACACCAGCCATGGGATGGTCCGTACCGAGGTTCGCAGCAGTGGAGCTGACTCTCATCTTGGCCACGTATTCGACGATGGTCCCGGCCCTGCGGGGTTGAGATACTGTATCAACTCAGCTGCGCTTCGTTTCATCCCGAAGGAAGACATGGAGAAAGAGGGCTATGGCGAATACCTGAAGCTGTTCGAGAGGGCCGAGAAAGGACGATAAAAAGTGAGCAACACCCCGATGAAGAAGTGTGATATCTGCTGAAATCGTTCTTATAGCTGCATTCCCACGTTTGATCGGGGAATGCGTTATGAATGAGCTTAAAGGAAAGAAGATCGTCATTATTGCGGGAAAAGGCTTCGAGGACATGGAGCTGATGTACCCGCTGTTCCGACTACGGTACGAAGCCTGTGCAGACGTGACCGTCGCCGGCATTGCCGCCGGCCAGTATCTCGCCGGGGAACACGGGATGTCCGTGGTCACCGACGCCGCCATCAAAGACTTGAACGTGAACGACTTCGATGCGCTGGTCATACCGGGAGGGCATAGCCCCGACAACATACGGATTTTTCCCGAAGTGATTAAGTTTGTCCAGGACTTCGATAAAACCGGCAAGCCTATAGCAGCCATCTGCCATGCCGTGCAGATCCTCATTACCGCCCACCTGCTGAAAGGCAAGCAGGCGACCGGGTGGAAGTCGCTCAACGTTGACATCGAAAACGCCGGAGCGACATACATCGACAAACCGTTGGTCCGGAGCCAGCAGTACATATTCTCTCGACAACCGACAGACGGCGGTTTCTTCTGCGACGCTATCATCAGCTCGCTGTCGCCCGCAAAGAGTGAAAGGGCGGCCGAAGTGGTGCGGGCCACATGATCTTTCGTGACCGGAGTGATGCGGGGAAGCGGCTCGCCGAACGGCTGGAAGCTTTCCGGGACCAGAGCCCGCTGGTCCTCGCCATACCCCGAGGTGGCGTGCCCGTCGGCTGCGAGATATCGAAGGCCCTTCATGCGCCCTTCGACCTGATCATCCCGCGAAAGCTGCCCATTCCTTATAACACGGAGGCCGGCTTCGGGGCGGTCACGCCCGATGGCACGGTGGTGCTGAACGAACCGCTCGTAAAACAACTCGGGCTGAGCAAGGCCGAGATCGATAACATCGTGATGGTGGTGCTGGACGAGGTGCAGCGACGCGTCAAAGCCTATCGGCCTGGCCCGGCCATTAACCCGAAGGGGAAGACGGTGATAATCACCGATGATGGTCTCGCCAGTGGCTACACCATGATCGCGGCGGTCAGGGACGTGAAAAAGAAAGGTGCAGGGAAGGTGATCGTTGCCGTGCCATGCAGTCCCGGATCCTCGATCGAGCGTCTGGAGCAGGAGGCCGACGAGGTCATCAGCCTGGAAGTGCAGGAATACGGGTCGTTTGCAGTGGCGAGCTATTATGAGAAATTTCCGGATTTAAGCGACGGCGAAGTCCTGGCGATGCTTGGCACCTGTCCGATTAGCTGAACCCGTGCTCGCTGACGGCGACACCCAGCTCCGAGCCGAAGTGGACGACCCGTCCGTCCATGGCGTCCTCAAGCGCTCTGATCGTCCGTCCGAGGGCCGATGCGTTCAGCGAACCTGCCTCAGCGTTGTCCTCGCCAGAGATGAACCGGTCCAGCCACAGGTCGCAGTTGGTGACCAGCGTGAGCAGGTAGTGGTCGTTTAAAGCCACCAGGGCCATCCGCAGAGCGTCCGGGATTTCCACGGGCAGCACCACCGAGTTCTCCTTCACGTGGATGCGGGACAGGCCGCCGAATATGGCCGACGGTATCCAGTTGCCCGACTCTTTTGCCTTCTTATCCCACGATGCCGTCAGCTCGATCTGGACTTCCGACGGCAGCAGTTGTCCGTAGCTCTTCAGGATGACGTTCCCCGGCGGATTCTCGACGTACCGCAGCATGAACAGGTCACCGGAGGCGTCCATCGCGCGGGTGAGGTAGTTGAAATATTCTCTCTTCGACCCCGACGTGTCCTCATCCGGCTTCAGCGGGTACCTGAACGGGCTGCGATTCGACTCGATGGTCCACATGCCTACGATCTGCTCGTAGAAGCGCCAGAGTTGCATATGCGATCATTGGCTTCCGCTGCATATAACAGTTAATGCCAAGGTTTATTAAGTTTCAAATTAATGTAATTAAGTATGGGAGAAAAGCAATACCTGCTCGGCAGACAGGAAGACGGGCGTGAAGGCCGGCTGTATGTCGGCCGGTACATGGCACTGGACGGCTCTACTGGGGCAGGGGTATATCTGGACATGCTCAAGCCGCACGCGGTGGTCATCTGTGGCAAAAGGGGATATGGCAAGTCTCACACCATGGGCGTGCTGGCAGAGGAATTCGCAAGACTGCCGTCCCGGCTGCGGGAAAATTTCTCGGTTATAGTCATCGATACCATGGGCATTTTCAGTCAGATGGCGCTTCCCTCGTCCGATTCAAGCCCGGCATCATGGGACATGACGCCTGCAGGAATAGACATCAGCCTTTTCGCACCTGAGCCGTTCGTGAGTGAAGCGTCTCCAGGGACACGTCCTTTCCATATTCCGACCGCTTCGCTCTCTCCCTACGATTATTGTGAGCTGCTGGGAATCGACCCGCTTAGCGGCCACGGGGCTGCATTGATCGGCGCCATCACCCGTCTCGGCCGGTTCAGCATCGAGGCCCTCTCCGCTGAGATCGCACGGTCTGACGCGTCGCAGGAAATCAGATCATCACTATGTGGCCTTCTCTCCATGGTATCCTCATGGAAGCTATTCTCTGAAAATGCGAACTACGACGT
>JAEZKS010000070.1 GCA_023436075.1 Methanobacteriota archaeon | reverse complement strand
GGCAGTCACAGTATGTCTTATGCCGTCTACTGTGATGTTGATCGGCCAGCCGCTACATCCGTTGTCGTTCTGATCTACAGCCCTTACGGAGAGCGTGTAGGTATAATAGTTGCTTGCAGGGAGCAGGCCGGGTTGAGATAAGATATCCAGCCGGGACGGCACGTCGGCCTTTACCTGTACGTTTGCCGTAGATTGGTTTCCGCTACTGTCGGCAGTGATCGTGAGGACGCCCGTCGTGGTTGGAGCGTTGAGCGTGAAAGAAGCGTAGCCAGAGCCGTTGGCGACGGCCGTGGCCGGCGTTGCGGAGCCGGTGATGCTGACGCTCACGTCTGCCCCCGGAACCGCGAGCACGTAAAAGGGTGTGCTTGATCCAGCTATAACGCTGCCCGGAGCGTAAATAGTGGGAACAGCTGCGCTTGCAACTGCAGGAAAGAGCCAGATAAGTAAGAGCACTGAGAATGCTCCGATGACCCGCTTGCTGGTGACGATCGACATATCAATCTCCCGCCCCCCAAACAAATTCTATACTACCGCTTATAAATAGTTTTTGTGAAAATACGTACATAATGTACGTATTTCTCAAAATAATGAATAACTAAGATTATTTTCACTTATAAAATTACAATGTTGAAAATGTAATTATATCAAAAACGCCGTTTCAAGGGTGAGCGTATCGATAATATTTATAATGCGAGTCAGACGTATTATTAACGAAAATATCGTTTACAAGTGATTCTCATGAAGCTTGAACCATTTCAGGTGAAGGAGAAATTCGGGCCCCTGTTCTCCCAGAGGCTGCTGACCATGGTGGACGCTACGAAGGGCGTAGCAGAGATCATCGAGACGTGCGCCGTCAAGGGCACCATCGAGTGGGATGCCGTGAACCGGTGCCGTGCCGGCGGCCTGATCGAGTGGTGCGAAGTGGAGGGCACTACCATGATCATGAGGGCACGCCTCGGCATGCAGAAGGCCGACTTTGGCCCGGCCGATGCCGAGATGGGCGGCCAGGCGCTGGAAGGCGTTACCGTGGACGGCGACGTGGTCCGGACCAGGTGGGCAGGCACCGGCGGGGCCGGCCTCGGAATCGCGGCGTGTCTTACTCAGGCCCCGGGCGTACTGTACGCAGAGTACCCATCGGCAGATGACTTGATCGTAGGCGGCGCGCATACGAACAGAGTCGAGATCGTGTCCCCGCTTTATGAGAAAATTACGATCGGCATAGACGATACCGATAACAAAGAGGGCGGCGCGACATGGGTGACCGCGCTGAAGGCTAGCAAGATCGCCGCAGCGCTGCCCGGTGTGCAATCGCTCAACCTGCGGCTGATCCAGCTCTGTCCCAGGTCTCCGAACAAGACCACCAACTGCGTTTCCTCGGCGATCACCTTCGCGGTGACGCCCAGCGCCGTCGATGCGCTCGTAAGATCCGTTACGGAGACGGTGAAAGCAGATAACCGCTCGGACGACCCGGGCATCGCCGTCTACAGGGGAATCGGAATACCGCCGTCACTCAACGACTTCGGGTGGGAGATCAAGCAGCGGCTGGTCACCCTGGATGAGGTCAACGCTAAGGCTAAGGAGCATGGCGTCGAATTCATAGACCTCATGGGCGTGAAGGCCGGCCGGATCGGGGCTCTCGCGGCGATAGCGCTGTCGGAAGAGCGGACTGATGCGGCTGCGCTGTACCAGGACAAGGCTCTGTCACTGATCAGGTCGTGACGTCGATGGTATGGGATACTATCGTCACGCGTGCGAAGGCAAACCGTGCACGGATTGCCCTGGGCGTGGGCAGCGAATACGTTGACAAGACTGTGGCCGGAGCAGAGGAGGCGTCGGCAAAAGGCTATGCCGACGTGATTCTCGTAAGCAAGGAGCCCCTGCATACCCGGCTGCCCGCAATTACTTCCCCGGACCCGGAATCCGAGATCATCGGGCTACTGAAAGCCGGTAAGGTAGACGGCGTCGTGCGTGGCTCGCTGAGCGCCAGCGCAACGCTCAGGAACCTGAAAGCGGCCATGGGACTGGAAAAGCTCATGCGAGTCTCGCTGCTCAAAACTCCGGGTGGCCGGTTTTTCTTCTTTGCGCCCGTGGGTGTCGACGAGGGCTGGACCATCGAAGACAAAGTCGAACTGGGTGAAATGGGCGCCATGCTGATGCGCCGGTTCGGCGTCGAGCCGGACATTGGCGTCCTCTCCGGAGGTCGTAACGGCGACAGGGGCCGGTCATCCAGGGTGGACAAATCGCTGGACGAGGCGGAAATGGTCGCGCTCGTCCTCCGATCGAAGAACATCAAGGCATCTCACACGCAAATCCTTCTCGAAGACGCGGTCAGAGAGCACAACTACGTGATAGCGCCGGATGGCATCAGCGGCAACCTGATTTTCCGGGCATTATGTCTGGTCGGCGATGGCGAGGGCTATGGAGCGCCGCTCGTCGGGACAGACGTCGTTTACGTGGATACCTCCAGGGCGGGAAGCGGCTACGAGAATGCGATTTGCATGGCGAGCGCGCTGTGTTCGAAGAAATAACATATTAACTATGCCAGTCCGGCCTGCGTGGTCTCCGCGCGCGACCGGGCTCGGGCGCTCTTATTTTAGCCTCGGTCACTCTTGCCTTAAGTTGTTGTTTGTCAATGTGTCGCGGTACCAGGGCGAAGTTTCAGACCGCAGCGATCGCAGGCTTCGCTACGCAGCGATCGCAGCAACTTTAAGTTTTATTCTTAGCCTTTAAACAGAAGCTGCGTTCGCTGCGCCCGCTGCGGCCTAAAAACGGTTCCCGGCATTCTAAGTCGAAAGCTGCGGCCGGAAAACTCGTCGCTGAGCCCGAGCATCGCATGTAAACGCGTGTGACCGAGTCGCCTGGCTCTCTTGTCGAGGCCTGGGGCCGGGCATGTGACGATTGCCGGCCTTTTCATCGTTAATTTAAACTGTTTTAATCTTCGGCTTCAGCTCGCCCTTGATACCAATCCGCTTCAGCTCATTCACCTGCAGGAAGCAGTCCGTGCCGTAGGCTTTATCGAAGATCGAGTAGTCCGCTCTGTTCAGGAAGGCGGCGTCCACGGAGATGGCCGAGTCCGAGGCGAAGATGCCGATATCGTCCATGACGATCTTCCCTGGTCCGGGCAGGCAGTCACAGAACTCGCTGATGTCTTTGGCGAAGCTGACGTAGCTGACCTTGTCTTTTTTGAAGGTCGATAGGACGCCGTAGGCTGCTGACGCCAGCGCCTTGCTCACGTTGTCCAGGTCGTGCAGCTCGATGGCCTTTTCCGGACACAGGGAGGCGCACATGGGGCAGCGCATGCACTCCGGTGACACGTTGCGTGCTTTGCCATCTATGATTTCCGGCAGCCCCATCTCGCAGGCCTGCTTGCAGGCGCCGCAGCCGGTACATTTCTCCTCGTCGATGGTCAGTCCCACCGTCCGGTGCTGCCGCAGCTTGCCCGCGCGGGGGCAGCAGCCCATGGCCAGGTTCTTGATCGCCCCGCCGAAGCCAGTGAGGACATGGCCTTTA
>JAEZKS010000189.1 GCA_023436075.1 Methanobacteriota archaeon | reverse complement strand
GGATCAGGTTCTTCGAGACGGCCTTGCGGTACACGACCGCGGACGTCTCCCTGATGTTCCGGGGCAGGCCGAGCGCCGATGCCATCCTGTCCAGTTCCGACAGCGCGAATGCCAGGTTGCGCTCCGTCGCGTTGGAGACACGGATCCGCCGCTGCCATTTCCTGAGCCGGTATAGCTGGGCACGGTTCTTAGAGGAGATGGACTTGCCGTATGAGTCCCGGTTCCTCCAGTCGATCATAGTCGACAGGCCCTTGTCGTGAATGGTGAACGTCATGGGTGCGCCGACACGCGACCGCTTCATGCGCTGGTCGTGGTCGAAGGCCCGCCACTCGGGACCCATGTCGATGAAGTCCTCATCGACGACCAGGCCGCACTCGTTGCATACAAGCTCGGCCCTTTCGTAGTCATGGACGAGCTGGCGCGAGCCGCACTCGGGGCACTCGACGATGCGCTCCTCGCCCTCGGGCTTCTCGGCCTCCTTCTTCGTCCTCTCGATGGCCTTCTCCCTGGTGACTTCTTTTCTCTCTATTTCTCTGACCTTTTCTATCTCTGCCATGATTACACCTCTAGGCTACGTATACTCTCTCTTTTAATAGAGCCTGGACGCCGGCCCTGGGCATCTTCTTATCGAGCTTGACCGAGACGTACGGTGCGTTCTCCGGTCCAAAGATGTCATAAACAGTACCGATCTTATCCATTTTTTTCGTAACGACCTTCGCGTTCATCTTCGGGAGCGACGGTTCTTCGAGCCTGACGATCATGTGGCCGTGAGATGATAAATGCAGCACTGTACCGAGTCTCTTCAAAAAACGTCACTTCCAAAACTATAAATAGACTCGCATCTTACTATATAAACTTTACGCAATACTTAATATGCGGCGCTATTGTGGCATTTCCGAGCGCTATCCGTGATGGTAACGGAAATTCAAGTTTACGTATCTATACGGCGGCACAGCATATTAATTTTTCGAAATATACGAGTGCAGTCTGGTCTTGTTCATATACCCGTCGTACGTTCTTCCAAAGAAAAGATTCAGTGTCGCCTGCCCAGCACTTCTTTGACAAACGCCCGAGAATTTTCCATCGTCTTCGCGGCTTCGGCCTCGCTCATGCCGGCTCCCAGCGCCACTTCGATCGCCCGTTTGCCAGTGATCAGGTCGCCAGGTGCATGCGCGTCAGTATCGACGACCATTGCTGCGCCCGCTTCACGGGCTATCCGGACCACGTGTCCGTTGGTCATGTTGTGCCCGCTTCGGGCCGTGATCTCCAGGCGGGTGTTGCTGGCCTTAGCAGTCCGGGCGTCTTCCAGCGTGATGAACCCTGGGTGCGCCAGCACATCCACGTCCCGGCAGGCGACCGCCGCTGCGTTAGTGCCGGGCGTGACCGGCTCCGCGGGCGTTTCGCCATGGACGACTACGATCTCTGCGCCGAGCTGTTTAGCCTTCCTGGCGAGGGGCGCTATGTGTTCCGGCGGCACGTGGGTGAGTTCGACGCCGGGGATCACTACGATGTCGTAGCTTTTTTCGAGATAGCGTGCCAGCTTCGCCGCCGCTATGAGTGACTCCAGGTTGGTGTAGTCGGCATGATCGGTGATGGCGATGGCCTCGTAGCCGAGCATCTTCGCACGGCGGGCCTGCTCGCTGGGCAGCAGCTCGCCGTCGCTGAAAATCGTGTGGGTGTGGAGGTCGATCATCAGACGAAAGTAAGCTATGGGGCTATTAATGCTTTTCCGATATCCATAGAGCGGACGTGCCGGGGGCGGAGGCCGCAGATGTGTTAAGATGCGATAACGCAGATATCGTTAAGAACAATGGAAATGAAATTCGAATGATTCTCATTATTTCAAAAAAGAAAGCAATCGTGGTACAATTAAATAATGGGCGTAAACTGACAGTTGCACTACATGGCCTGACGCGAATTGTCAGATAGATTAAAATCGGGGCAAAAATTGAGCCTTAAATAAATAAAAAACTCATATTTGCCGTATTTTTTTAATATTTTGCGACATGGTGAATATAATTGTAGAATATAAAGTCATGGTTAAACGAGCTTTTAATTATAGTCATTCCCGAAAGATCTTAAACGGCGGGATGCCAGGGATGGGCACACACGTGGTCCGACCGTTTTCGCGTGCGCGCGCGAGGCCGCTCGGAAGACCTTAAAAAGTCGGTTCTTCCGCATTTTTCGGATTGGTGATGTGACTGGCTTCCTGGTCTGTTCGTCGCAGCCGTTACCGTGCAATGTGTCGTGGAACGTAGGGCGCGGTTTTTAGGCCGCAGCGGTCGCAGGCTTCGCCACGTAGCGGTCGCAGTTTCTTATAGTCCCGATAAATATGTTTAAACGTCTCCTGGGCTCCGAAGCTCCCGGGCTCCTTTATTAAAAAACCGTACTCCTGTGCTCCTTTCACTCCTCAGCTCTACCTTAGCTCCATATGCCTCCTTAGCTCAAAGACGGGAGTGTAGGAGGACAGGGAGTTGAGGTAGAGCTGAGGAGTTTAAGAAGCACAGGAGTACGATTTTTAATAGGGAGCTAAGGAGCTTCGGAGCCAGGGAGGACGATGCAAAACTTAAATGTAGCCGCGTTCGCTGCGTAGCGAAGCCTGCGACCGCTGCGGCCTGAAACTGCTCCGGACATTCCTTCTCGCACACAGAAACGGCAACCCCGCGGCATGAGCGGCGGCAGGCACACTAGCCGATCCCAAAACGCAGAAGAGCCAAAAAGTCTAAAACCATTCAGAAGAACTATAAAAAGAACTATTGTTTTCCGCCGCGTGCCTTGATGATCTCGACGCCGATCTTCCGCAACAGTTCTGATTTCGGCCCTTTGTTGTCGATCAGCACCATGCCGCTCTTATCAGTCCACGTTGCCGGATGGGCCCGATCCTTGACGATCTCCGGGCGCAGCCCCAGCTTCTCCGCAGCGCGGTGGATTTCTGAAACTTTCGGGGCTCTGACAGCGCACTCCTCAGACACCAGCCGGCCCTCGTTTCGGGCTCGTGCGGCATCCAGGTAGACAGGCCATATGATGATTTGCTTCTTCTCCTTCATCTCTTCTTTCTGCATCGATTAATAGTAGCCTGTCATGGACTATTTACTTTTTGCGCGCTAAAAGCGATAGAAAGCCAATGTCCAATGTTGCGTAAAACGATCACTCAGGCAAGCGCGGCTTGTTCGTCGGCGCTATAGCGAGCGGCACTCCGACTTTGTCGAGGCTCGCCATTTCGCTCATGAGTATGTGAAGCTGGCGCTCGTCGATTGTTTTGGCATCGATACAGAAGATCGCACGGCTGTTGCTCTGCATTACCCGGTCGTTCAGATAGTGAACGAACTTCAGCAGCGTCTCATAGCTGCTGCGCATCATCAGGTACTCCATGCCGTCCAGCAAGATCAGGCCGTCTTTCGCGTCGGCCATGAACTTGTTGATGGTCGCGGCCAGGCCGGTGATGTTATCTGGCTTGATCACGCTCTCGCCGGGGGCCTCCCCACTGTTAAGCCATATGATCGGCGTCTTCTCCAGGCCGTACTGCTCCCTGATTTTTTTAGGATTCTGTCTCGTGACGCACAGACCCTGGATATTGTGCTTCACCTGGTCGGCGAAAATTTCCATGTAGTCTTGCTGCTTCTGCTTGTTGGCCAGGTAGATGTGGCCGGGCTCGAAGTGATAGGCCGATGTGGTCCCCACCGCGTTCTCGGTCACCGGCGCCACCCGGAGGCTTGTGATCTCCGAAAGGTCCTTCAGCGTGATCACGAAGCCGCTCCTGACGCCGTCACGGTAGAGCTTCGACGTCGATACGCTCAGCGTGATCAGCGCTCCGTCTTTGCCTTTGAATTCGCGCACGTAGTTCTTGCCCTCGACCAGGTCGAGCCTGTTGCCGGTCGGCAGCAGTGTGTCGATAGGCTTGCCGATGATCTCGTCCGGCGAATATGTGAGCAGCCGTGACGCGCTCCGGTTGAAGGAGGCGACGACGCCCTCGTTGTCCGTGGTGAGCATCGCGTCGGGAGACTCATTGATGATGCCTGCCAGGTAGTTGCTGGTATCCTGGATCTTCCGGAACAGGCGGTGGTTCTCAAGAGCGATGCCGAGCTGGGAGCCGATGCCCAGCAGCTCTCGCGAATCATCCTGCCCGGTGCCGGCGCCCGTGATGAGTGCGATGATGCCGGCGACTTTGTCCTTGACGTATACGGGCGCGGTCGTGATGGTGCCGGGGCCTGCTCCTTCGTGCAGAAAGCTGGAGCTCTCGGCGTAGTAAATCCTGTCAGTGCCTGGCGTCGTGTTCGCGGGGATCGACTGCCTGTACCGGATGACCCGTCCCTGGTCGAACCTCGACACCGCGGCCCGAAGCTTCATCTCGGTTGCGTCATCCGTCTCGAGCAGGTAGATCGCCCCGGAGTCGATCTCCAGCAGGTCCAGGATGTCGCGCAGCACCCTGTCGAGCATGTCCCGCACGTTTTCAGATCGGTTGATGGTCGTGGTGATCGAGCTGATGATCGCCAGGTGGCGGTTGTTCGCCCTCAGCGCCAGCTCGGCCACCTTTCGCTCGGTGATGTCACGGGCGGACACACAGTGGTATTCCTTCCGGTTGTACCGGATGTAGTTGGCAGTGATCTCCACGGGGTAGCTGCGGCCCGATCTCGTGCGGTGAACTGCCTCGTAGGTCAGGGTTCCGGGGACTTTGACCCTGTCCCATTGCTCAGGCCAGTTATTCGCAGTGATGATCTGGTTGATATCGTAGACCTTCATCTTCAGCAGAGCCTCGCGGCTGTATCCCAGCGCGCGGCAGGCCGCCTCGTTCACGTAGTGGAAACGCCCGTCTTCCGCAATCCAGTAAATTTCGTCGCCTGCCCTGTCCACCGAGAACTGGGTGAACCGCAGCGCCTCCTCCGTCCGCTGGCGCTCGGTGATGTTCCGGAACACGAGCACGGCGCCGGAGACTCTGTCGTTGTCGTCATGAAGTGACGTGGCACTGCACTCTACCACCCGGCGGGCGCCATCGCGCGCGACGAGGATGGCCTGGCTCTGCTGCCCGCCAGTTCCGTCCTTCAGGGTGCGTTCCACCAGCCCGGGAAGCGGCTGCCCGTCATCGCCTGTGAGGCTGAAGATGGCGGAGATGTCGCGGCCGGCAGCCTCTGGCTCTCCCCAGCCGGTCAGCGTCTCCGCGACTCGGTTCATGAGGGCAACCTTGCCCTCAGTATCCGTGGCGATGATGGCGTCGTCGACGCTTTTCAGCGTAGCCGACAGCCAGCGCTGGCTGTCCTTGATCTTCTTCTCCATCTTGTGCTTGTAGAGGGCCATCTCGATAGCCGTGAGGAGTTCCCGCTCCTCGAAAGGCTTGAGAATGTATCCGAAGGGCTCGGTGACCTTGGCACGCTGCAGGGTGCCCGGGTCGGCAAAAGCGGTCAGGAAAATGACCGGGATGTCATACCTGGTGCGGATCAGTTCCGCGGCCTGGATGCCGTCCATGTCGCCCTTCAGGGAAATGTCCATGAGTACCAGGTCCGGGCGGATCTTTGCCACTTTCTCGACAGCCCTGTCGCCATAGGCGACGATCGCGGGCACGTCGTAGCCCATGTTGCGGAGCCGGTTCTGGATGTCCCGGGCGACGATACTCTCATCCTCGACGACCAGCAGCTTTTCATTAGCCATTTTTACGTCCCTCTGTCGCTTCGTGTCAGAAAAACCTTATCCTGGCAGCGGTACCGCTTCCAGGTCGATGCGATGAGAATCTCTCGGATAAGATGTTAAGCTTTACGGTTCCCGAATCGCCCGAAGCTCATCCGCTATGCAGGCATCGGCGGCGACCAATGCGACGAACACAAATGCGACAAATATTTCTCTCATCAGGCTGTGTTTATTGTGATTCAAGGTGATATTGTGCACAAGATCCAGGTAAACGTGGGCACGAGCGTGACTGAGGCGAACCGCCGGCAGGCGGAAGAGAACCGCGAGCACCTCGACGAGCACGGCATCAGGGCGATCGACATCCTGGGCGCCGTGGGCTCGGGCAAGACGATGCTGGTCGAAAAGCTGACGCCCGTCCTCAAGGCCAGGGGCCATAAGGTCGGCGCCATCGTCGGGGACTGCTTCGGCGACGACGATTACCAGCGTATCCACGCGCTCGACATCCCCACCGAGAACCTCAACACAGGCACAGAATGCCATCTCGATGCCAACATGGTCCACCACGCACTGCACCACCTGCCGCTGGACGATATAGACATCCTGCTGGTCGAGAACGTGGGCAACATGGTCTGCCCCACGGACTTCCCGGTCGGCAGCCACAAGCGCGTCGTCATCGTCTCGGTGACCGAGGGCGACGACGTGGTCAACAAGCACCCTGCCATGTTCCGGGAGTGCGAGATCGGCATCATCAACAAAGTCGACCTCGCCGAAGCCGTAGGCGCTAGCGTGGAGCGCATGGAGCGGGACATGAGGCGCCACAACTCGCACATAAAAATCCTCAAGACGAATCTCAAGAAAGGCACGGGTATCGAAGAGCTTGCAGACCTGCTACTACAGTAAAAAGTTTAAGTACGATAAGCTGCAAAATATAAAAAAATACTTTTGCGAGGTGAGATGGATGGCAGGTTGTGGATGTGGCTGCGGTGGCGCAGCAACGAAGCCTAAGGCGGCAGTCAAGGCGGCTCCGGCTAAGGCCGTAGCTAAGAAGGCTCCGGTCAAGACTGTGGCCAAGAAGGCCCCGGTTAAGGCGGCTGTGAAGAAGGCTCCGGCTAAGACTGTAGCTAAGAAGGCTCCGGTCAAGACTGTGGCCAAGAAGGCGGCGCCCAAGAAGAAATAATTTCTTCACGATTACTGACAATTCGGCCGACAGGCCAACAATTTCTCTTTTATTCATGCATTTCTGCCATCGCGATTCGTCGTGTGGCTTTCCAGCCGACTGGTACCATCAGAAGACGATCGTGAAGATAATTTCTGGCAATACGGCAAAGGCAAGCACCAATATGACGGCGGTAGCCAGGAGCATCAGCTGAGAAATTTTACCGTTCCCGTTGTCGGCCATGAACGCATGGTAGAAGGCCACCGATCCGACGGTCGGCAGGCCGATCAATGCCAGCGCGATCGCCAGCAGCACGACGAGGTTATACCAGTCGTTGATATGGACGTCTCCAAAGAGAAATGCCAATAATGCGCAGATAACGAGCATGGCGATGCCGGTCAACAGGCCTGAAGCCAGATCGGCTGGGGCATCTTTCTGCCTGCTGTTTATGTACACGGCGCCGGCCCCGGATACCATCAGAGTCATGGTCATGAACGCCAGCGTGTGCTCCGAAACGCCAGGCATGCCTAAGTCGGCCGCAAAGTACTCATGGCCGATTGTGTGCCAGTACTCTGTGATGACAAGCACGCCGGCGACGCCGATCATCAGGAAGATGATGCCAATCCAGGCGGTCATTACACACAACCTGATTATACCCACAGCTTTCATGATATCAGGCCTGATCGGCAGCCCTCGCCGCCGAACCCACAATACTTTGATCAAGTCCCGGTATATATTCATTTTATTACAAAATTGAAAATTTGCTGCATCGGCAGAGATAAAACACAAAGCCTGCGGCGCCGTTTACTATAATCGTGGGTGCAGCTACCATATGCACGTAGCCCTGTCAACGCAATATTTATATTATAGGACCTGTTTATTGTACCAACGGTTTCGTTCGCGGGATCCGTCCCGCCGGAATGTGGCCCTCACGGGCTGAACCACGAAACGCAGATGCACAGGAGACACGAAACTAATGGTAAAATCAATGTACAGCCACATTGGCGATGCCTGGAAGAACCCAAGCAAGTCCTATGTGGGCGACTTATTCTGGGAACGCTTACAGGTCTGGCGCAGGGAGCCAGCCGTCGTCAAGATCGACCGCCCCACCCGGCTTGACAGGGCCCGGGCACTGGGCTACAAGGCCAAGCAGGGCATCGTAGTGGCCCGCGCACACGTGCGCCGTGGCGGCAGCCGCAAGTCGCGGTATGTCCGTGGCCGCAAGTCCAAGCACATGGGTCTCAGGACGCTGACCCGCCGGAAGAGCATCCAGCGGATCGCCGAAGAGCGTACGTCCAAGCGGTTCCCCAACATGGAAGTTCTCAACTCCTACTGGGTAGGCCAGGACGGCAAGCACAAGTGGTATGAGGTCATCTTAGTCGACCCGTACCACCCTGCGATCGCCGCCGACAAGAACCTCCAGTGGATCACCAAGGGCACCCACCGTGGCAGGGCCGAGAGAGGCCTGACCAGCGCGGGCCGCAAGGGCCGCGGCATGGGCAAGCGCGGAGTGGGCACCGAGAAGTGCCGGCCGTCCATCCAGAGCCACGGCCGCAGGGGCAAGTAACCGGATCCGATGATCCACTACATCCTGTTCAGGACGCAGTCGCACGCCACGGAAGACGTCGCGAGGGTCCGCGAGGCCCTCGAGCACGTCCTTCCGGAGGGAACGCCTGTCGAAGCGCTCGAGACGGAGGGCTACTTCGGCAACCCCATCACGATCCTGACTGCCCGGCTGGAGAAAAAGGCCGCCGTGGCGTTCATGGGCTTTTTGAAGCGGCGTATGCCGGAGCCCGACCTGAAGGCGTTCGTATCAGAGTTGCCCGATCGGATCGACGAGGACTGTTTCCTGTACCTGCGCCTCTCGAAGCAGGATGCCTTTCTCGGCGACGTGAGGCTCACGTACGCCGAGGACTCGATCAGCATCCGCGGCAAGCTGGAGGCATATCCTGCGAAGCAGGAGACCTGCCTCAGACAGGTCAGGGAATACTTCGATGAAGTCAAATGACGCTCGTTTCTACGACCTTTGCACCCATCCCTACCCGGAGGGCTCCAGTTCGCCGTCGCGCATGATGCTGGCGGCACGCCGTCTGGGCTACGATGGCATTTGTGCTTCCTATCACCAGGATTTTTTCCCGGGCCGCAAGGATGCGCTGCCCGATGGCGTGATCCGCGGCGTCGAGATATCGGCCGCTAACGCGAATGAGCTACGCAGGGGCATCGACCGCTTCCGCGACCGGGTCGGCGTGCTGGCGGTCCACGGCGGCGACGAGGCCGTCAACCGGGCCGCATGCGAGGACAGCCGCGTGGACGTCCTGGCGCATCCGCACGAGGGCAAGACCTCCGGTATCAACCATATCATAGCGAGACTGGCCGCCGACCATGGGGTCGCCATCGAGTTCAGCTTGTTTCCGATCGTCCGTTACCATGGCGGCGCGAGGGTGCGGGCGTTGTCCTCTTACCGGACCAATTTCGCGCTGGTCCGCAAGTTTGACGCGCCATATGTGATCACGTCCGGAGGTCTGTCTTCATATGATCTCCGCGACGTGCGGAGCGCGATAGCACTGTGTCGCCTGTTCGGCATGACTGATGACGACGCCATACGGGGGCTGTCCGATCATCCCTCGGCCATCGTCCGTCGTGCCGGGCCCGGATACGTATCGGAGGGCGTGGAAGTGGTGGATGAGATTAAATAAGCCGGCATCGATGGTGTTTCTATGAAAATTCTTCCTTCTTCCCTGCGGGAAAAAAAGCGCTATCTCGCGTTCAGTCTCATTCCCGAGAGCGATGAGCCTATAGATCGCAAGGCGTTCCTCGACGAGGTCTACTACGCCACTCAGTCGCTCCTCGGGGACCACGGCAGCGCGGAGATCGGCTACCGGCTCATGGACTTCGACGGCATGAGAGGCATCCTCCGGGTGAACCTGGCCGAGGTGGAGCCGGCGAGGGCCGCACTGGCGACTGTCCACACGATCAAGGGTCAGCGCGTCGTGATCGTAGTCCGGGGCGTCTCGGGGACGATCAGGGCGGCAACAGAAAAATATATTGCGTCAGAGGATATACTTTCCACTAATATCCTTTCTATACAAGTTAGCGGAATCGCATCCGGAATCGCTGTGAGAGAGAAGGGAGAAGAGATTGATATTGTTCCGGATGATAAGGAGGCGCTCAGGCGCGGCAACACACGCTGGCTCGGGCTGGCCTCTTCTGACATAGTAATTAATCAACCAAAGGAGTGAAAAGCAAGATGCAGCAGATGACACCACAGATGATGGGCTACGACAGGGCGATCACTGTCTTCAGCCCTGACGGCAGGCTTTTCCAGGTCCACTACGCGCAGGAGGCCGTGCGCCGCGGCGCGACGGTCATGGGGCTCAAGTCCAAGGACGGCATCGCCCTGATAGTCGACAAGCGCATTTCGACCAAGCTGCTGGAAGCCGAGTCCATCGAAAAAATCTTCAAGATCGACGATCACATCGGCGCCGTGGCGTCGGGCCTCGTGGCCGACGGTCGCGTGCTGGTCGACAGGGCCCGCGTAGAGGCGCAGATCAACCACATCACCTATGGCGAGCCCGTCGCCATCGAGGTACTGGCGAAGAAGATTTCCGATCACATACAGCAGCTCACCCAGTACGGCGGCATGAGGCCATACGGCAGCGCGCTGCTTCTCGCAGGCGTCGACGACTCGGGCCAGCGGCTCTTCGAGACCGACCCGTCCGGGGCGCTGTATGAATACAAGGCCGTTTCCATCGGCGCGAACAGAAACACTGTCATGGAGATGCTGGAGAGCCAGTACCGTGCCGACATGAGCCTCGACGCGGGCATCCTGCTCGGCATCCGCGCGCTCTATAAATCAATGGAAGCGAAGGGTGAGGTGCCGACTATCGAGATCGGCATCATCGACGCGCAGACTCGCAAGTTCCGGAAGCTGACCGAGGCCGAGGTAAAGGACCACATCGCCCGTGCCGACATCAAGAAGCCGGAAGGCGAGGCAGCCAAGAGGCCCGAGCGCGAAGAGTGATCGGCATGGTGACGCTCGATAACGCTGTCGTCGCGAGGCTCAAGACTCACGGAGAGCACTTCGAAGTCTTAGTCGACCCTGACGGGGCCTACGATCTCAAGCACGGCGGGAGCGTCAAAATAGAGGATATACTTGCGGTCGAGGACGTGTTCCTGAACGCGTCGCGCGGCGACCGGGTCCCCGAAGAAGACCTGATCAAGGCGTTCGGCACCACGAATGTCGTCGACATCGCCCGCAAGATCATCACTGAAGGCGAGATCAACCTCACTTCCGAGCAGCGCCATCGCCTCATCGAGGAGAAGCGCCGCCAGGTAGTCAGCTTCATCTCGCGGAACGCGATCAATCCCCAGACCATGGCCCCCCATCCGCCCGCGCGCATCGAGCGCGCCATGGAAGAGGCCGGCGTCCACATCGACCTTGTCAAGTCGGTCGAAGAGAACGTCAACATTGCGATGAAGGCGATAAGGCCTATCATTCCCATCAGGTTCGAGGAAGTCAAGATCGCGATCAAGGTGCCGTCGAACTATGCCCCAAAGGCGTACGGCGAGATAGCTGCCTTCGGCAAGCTGGTCCGGGAGGAATGGCAGAACAATGGCTCCTGGATCGGGGTAGTACAGATTCCGGCGGGCATGCAGCCCGAGTTCTACGACCTCGTCAACAAAGTGTCCAAAGGCGAGGCGGAGACCAAGCTGCTCCGCTAGGGTGGTAAAATGGTAGAGAGAGAAGTGGTAATTCCAGGCGATCTGCTGGGCGAGGACCCGAAGCTGGCCAGCCATGGCACGTACGTGCAGGACGGCAAGGTCTATTCGGCAAACTACGGCCTCGTCGACCGCCGGAGAGACATCAAAGTCATCCCGTTATCGGGCAGATACATACCCGCCAGGGGCGATCTGGTGATCGGGAAAGTGAACGACGTAACCCGGTCCAACTGGATCGTCGACGTCAACTCGCCATACGAGGGGCTGCTCCACGTCTCCGAATTCCCGGAGCGCGTGGACCAGGATAACATGAGCAAGTACCTCCACGTGGGCGAGCTGGTCATCGCGAAGGTCGCTGATGTCGACCCGTCGATGAAAGTCGAGCTGACGCTGCGCGAAGAGCACCTTCGTGTTCTGCGGCAGGGCCGCGTCATCGACATCTCGCACGTGAAAATTCCGCGGGTCATCGGGCGCAACGGCTCGATGATCTCGATGCTCAAGAAGGAGCTGGACTGCAGCATATTCGTAGGGCAGAACGGCCGCGTATGGCTCAGGGGAGAGGAGAAGATGGTGGACCTGGCCATACGGACGATCTTCAAGATCGAGCGCGAGGCGCACACGTCGGGACTGACCGATAAAATCAAGGGGTACCTGAATAATGAGCTGGAAGAGATGAGGAAAGGAATCAGAAATGAGTAAGCCAGAAAAGTTAATCGTCGATGGGAAGAGGCTGGACGGAAGAGGACCTTTCGACATGCGCTCCATCAAGTTTCAGGCGGGCGTGCTGAAGCGCGCAGACGGCTCCTGCTACCTTGAGTTCGGTGGCAACAAAGTCATGGCCGCCGTCTACGGCCCGCGAGAAGTTCATCCGAGACACATGCAAAACGCATCGCGCGCCATCGTGCGCTACAGGTACAACATGGCGTCGTTCTCAGTGGAAGAGCGCAAGAGGCCAGGGCCGGACAGGCGCAGCATCGAGATCTCCAAGGTCAGCCGTGAGGCGCTGGAGGGCGTAGTCATGCAGGAACTGTACCCGCGCTCGGCCATCGACGTGTTCGTGGAGATCCTTCAGGCTGATGCCGGCAGCCGCGTGGCGGGCATCAACGCTGCGTCGGTCGCGCTGGCGGATGCGGGCATCCCCATGAAGTGCCTGGTCTCCGCGGTCGCCGTCGGCAAGGTCGATGACACTGTCGTGCTCGACCTGAACAAGGACGAGGACAACTATGGCCAGGCAGACCTGCCCATCGCCATGAATCAGTTCGGCGAGGTCACGCTCTGCCAGATGGACGGCCACCTGACCGAAGAGGAGTTCGGCCGGGCGCTGGACATGGCCGTGGAAGGCTGCAAGTACATCCATGGGCTCCAGAAGCAGGCGCTCATCGAGAAGTACGGCCAGGAGATCACCCCTGAGGCCACCACTGAAGCCACAAAGCCAGTCGAGGAGGGCGAGTCCAATGAGTGAGGACGTCATCGCAGAAATAAAACGTGATTATATCTTCAGCCTCGCCGCCCAGGGCGACCGGGCTGACGGGCGCAAGTTCGACGAGTACCGTCCGATCACTATCGAGACCGGCGTGATCGACAAGGCCGAGGGCTCCGCAAGGGTCAAGATCGGCAACACGCAGGTCATCGTCGGCGTCAAGATGCAGCCGGGTGAGCCGTTCCCCGACACTCCAGACACAGGTGTCATTATCACCAATCTTGAGCTGGTTCCGCTAGCGTCGCCAACTTTCGAGAGCGGCCCCCCGCGTGAGGACGCTATCGAGCTGGCCCGCGTGACGGACCGTGGCGTGAGAGAATCAGGCGCAATTGATTTATCTAAGTTATGTATTGAAAGTGGACAGAAAGTCTGGATGGTATTTATCGACGTCCACGTGCTGGACCATGATGGAAACCTGATGGACGCGTCGTCGCTGGGCGCGATCGCCGCGCTCATGAGCGCGAAGATCCCGAACTCCAAGTTCGGCCTCGGCGAGGACGTTCCGCTGCCCCTGAAAGACGTGCCGGTGGCGATCACCGCCGTCGACATCGGTGGTGCGATCTTGCTCGACCCGAGCCTCGACGAAGGCAACGTGGCGCCGTGCAAG
>JAEZKS010000169.1 GCA_023436075.1 Methanobacteriota archaeon | reverse complement strand
GTATCGACATCACGGGCCGTCGCGATTAGTGCCTTTCCGTTGACTTCGATGTTGTTCACCTGGCGGCTGTACTGTAGCACTTCCGGCCGGCGGGCGGACTCGGGGCCGAGATAGAAGAAAGTCGACTTGCTTGCCCGGTCGAACCGCTCGATGTACGATGAATAGTCCATCATGCGCTGCAGGCCTTCCAGCATCCGGGGATGGGAACGGCAGCGGCGTTCCACGTGCTCCATCATGTCGCCGTCGATAATGCTCTGCTTGATCAGCCGGATCTCGGCAAATGTGGCGTAGAGGTTGTGCTCTGCGATCAACCGTGTCTTCGTCGCCTCATCGGCCTCCGCGATCTCCTTTGCAGAGTGAGTCGAGCAGATCGGGCAGGAGCAGGGCAGGTGCTGGAGGTGGCTAATGTGGTAAGTGCCATCAACTGTCATGTACCTGCCATCCTTCGCATACAGGGCGTACGCCGCGCTGTCAAACAGATCGCAGCCCAGCGCCACCGCCAGCGCCAGCATCATCGGGTGCCCGGCACCGAATAAGTGCACCGCTCCTTCCGGTCCCAGCCCCATCTTCGAGCGCATGATTACATCCACGAGATCGGCATAGCGATAGGACTCCATCAGCGGTACTACTGCGCCGAGCGGGTAGACGTCGAACCCTGTCTCATGCGCCCGACGGGCCGCTTCCTCACGCAGATCCAGATGAGTCGAGCCCTGCACAGGGCCCGCCAGCAGCATCTTTCCCGCATACTGCTTTGCCTCGGCCATGCGGGTCAGGGTGATCTCCAGCTCCTCTCGCGCCTTTGTATACGATACATCAGGCGGCGTGGGAATGTCCAGCGGCACGCCGATATCAGTGCCTATGTCCCGCTCGAATGAAACGATGCCCGGGTTGTCGACCTCGACCGAGCCGTAGACCGATAGCTGGAAGCTGCCAGAGTCAGTCATGATCGGGCCGTCGAAGCCCAGCATGGCATGCAGCCCCTGCGAAAGTGCTGCCTGCCGCAGGCGCTCGGTACGATAGATGATATACGAGTTAGTGATCAGCATCTGCGCACCGTACTTGCGCAGCTCCGCCGGCTCGATCAGCCGCAGGTTCGGGTTGATCACCGGCATGACCGTCGGCGTCTCCACCACGCCGTGCGGCGTATAGAGCCGGCCGATCCGGCCCATCAGGTCCTTGTCCACGATCTCGAACACGTCAGGCATCAGGCAACACGCACGCTCGTAAATGGGCTTGCGGGTATATAAAAGATCGTTCCCGCAGCTTATTCGGTACAGTAGAGATCGGGACACAAAGTTACAAGTGCACTTTGTGTCCTAACGTCATGCTCACAGATACATCGAAAAATCAGGATCTCTTCCCGGCGTCTTTCTTCGCCTTCTCTGCCGGCGGCGCTGCATTGCGGTCGCCGATCCACCTTACTGTGACGGCTGCGTCGCGGTCTTCCTTCCACCCCGGGTCCAGCTTTCGCTCCCGGACCATCATATCCGCCCATCGCTCCAGCCGTCGCTCGTTCTCGTTCTTCTGGCGATCCTCCTTCATGAGCCGATCCGCTGTCATAAACGCCGAAGCGGCAGGTCTGGGGACGGGCTTCTTCTCGGGCATCGGTAAATGCCTTTATGCACGCAGGACAAAAAGCTTTCGGCCCGATCAGTGTCGCCTCTTACTTGCCCTCGGTCTCTTTTCCCTTCTTGATCAGCTCTTTGACCTTTTGGCCGCCCTTGTGGCCGATCTTCGAGTAGAACTCGGGCCCGTATTTGCTCAGCACCTTCTCTCCGCCTTTCTGCCCTCCCTTGCGGCCCGCTTCCTCGACTGTCATCTCACCCTTCTTTTCCCATTTTTCAGCCATGAATCCACCTCTTGCCAGGACAGCGCGGCATATGGCCGCCGGAGCGTCCGGCATGTGAGAAAGATACCGGCCATCATATAACGTTGTCCCGTATAAATCACGATGCGCAAAGGCCTTCAATAGATCAGTACGACTTTGCTGGCGATGGGAATAGAGACGTTCCCGGCTCCCGACAAGCATTTAACGTAGAAGAGCCCACGATAAAGATCATATGACCAGCATCAGGGTATTTTCCCAGCCGACCTGCCCGGCATGCAACGAGCTGAAAGACTACCTGAAGAAGAAGGGCGTCGCCTTCGAAGACATAGATGTCACCACGAACCGGGCGGCCCTCGAAGAAATGATCAAGGTCCACAAGGTGCGCGTCACGCCGCTGTTGCTGGTGGGCGATAAAAAGATCATAGGCTTCGACCCGGTCGAGGTCGACAAGGCCCTTGCGGAGATACAGTAAGTATCGACTGCGCCTGGCATGCGGCATCCGCGCGAGTTTTCTGCACATGTGCCTCCGTGGCATCTGTGCCATCCATGTCCAATGTATCGGATAAGGTTATATCACAGTTGTATTATATGCCCTCTTCATTCTACGGGTATCATCCATGGGTGAGGAAGTTACTTTCGAGTGCGCCCGCTGCGGGCGGTGCTGTGAGCAGCGGCTGATTTTGCTGAACACTGAAGACGTATTCCGCATGGCAGAGAACCTGCACCTGACTGTGCCGCAGTTCATGGAAAAATACCAGGTCGTCTTCGCACGGGCGGGCGACAACAACAAGACTCCGCGGCTCTTTCTCCAGATCACGGGCGACCGGTGCCCGTTCTTCTCCGATGGCTGCACTATCCACGCATTCAAGCCACTCATGTGCCGTCAGTTCCCGGCGGTGAAGCCCGGCCATACTGCGGCAGAGATGAAGGCGTACATTAACAAACATGCCATTAGCGAAGGCGTGAAGTCCTGCAAGGTATTCTCTCTGCCGGACGATGCGGTTCTGGCAGTGGACCGGGAAGACATGATCACGTCGGTGATATACGACTCGGCGGAGACCATCTACTACTCGAACCTGCAACGGACCGATATGAAGTTCATCTACAACCTGCTCAAGGCCGTGAACCGACAGCAACTCCGCACCATCGTGGCGGACTACCTTTTCGGCGGCAGCGTGGAGAGCGGCCTGATCTTCGAGCAGGCGATGTTCGAGATACAGGCGATGTGCCAGGTGATCGACTGGCATAAGTCCCCCTACATCGTGGTGAACGACGGCGCTGCCTTCGAGCCGGGGCGCATCATGGTCTATGTCAGCCCGCAGGACGCGCGTGACATCTACGAGGCGAGCACCGGCGGGCAGATCGAGGCAGTATTCAGCCAGGCAAATCCAAGCATAGCCGACCCTTCGTTCGCTTTCATCTCCGTCGCCATCCGTATGAAGGACCCACGGGGCATGATGCTTGCATTCATGGGCAAAAAGGAAGACCTGCAGGGCGTATCCTCTGACGGCAGGGCGATGCTCGGATTCTGCCCGTCGGACGGCAGCATGGAAGAAGTTGGCGCCATGAACATCTTCATCGACCCATCCGTGGTCAAATGACTGTGCCGTAACCATTTACAGGCACTGCTTTTTACGTTGTGGCATCATACGCCGCATTTAATTCGATTTTTCAGCCAGTTTCCGCCATTATTATATCGCCAGAATTAAATAATTCACTTTGTATAGATGGTTTTACGTTTCACAAAACAAACGGTGAGTATCATGGAAACTAAAAATACACAAAAAATCTCTGCTGAGGAAAAGGATGCGACTGTCTCGGTGAACCATTGTGTAAATACGAACAGGACTTACATCTACGAGCTAAAAGACGGGCAGATCATTAACGAGAAAACTATCCACGGTGTTTAAGGCACGCCTGGCACGAGTACGGGCTGTTCGTCTTTTTTCCGGCGTGGAAGCGCATGATGGTGCCCACGATGGAAGCCCTGCCCCTCCCATGGCGGCAATTTTTTAATTCAATAAATATTATATAAATGTCGGCTACATTTGCTATTGCTCGCCGATAAATGGCGAGGCGGAGTGGTGACATGGCAACCAAAGACCTTCTGGAGAAAGGGGCGATCCTGCAGCGGGATAAGACGACCTACGCGATCGCGCCTCACATTGCCGGCGGCATCTGTGACCCGAATACGCTGCGAAAGCTGGCCGACGTGGCGGAAAAATACCATGCAGCGGCGTTGAAGATCACCGGGGCCCAGCGCATTGCGATCGTCGGGCTGAAGGAAGAAGACATAGACAAGGCCTGGGCCGACCTCGGCATCAAGCCTGGCGCGGCCGTAGGCATGTGCGTGCGGAGCATCAAAGTGTGTCCTGGCACCACCTTCTGCAAACGAGGCATGCAGGACAGCGTCGGACTCGGTCTCGCGCTCGATGCGGCGTATCACGGCATGACCACACCGTCTAAGTTTAAGATCGGAGTCTCCGGATGCCCGAACAGTTGTGGAGAGTCCTGGCTGAAGGACTTAGGTTTCCTCGGCACGCCTAAAGGATTCAAGTGTATCGTCGGCGGCGATGCAGGCCGGACGCCACAGGTGGGCCGGGAGCTGATCGGGGACCTGGACATCGATCGGTCAAAGGCGCTGGCGGAGAAGATCATCCAGTACTACAGGTCCAACGGCAAGGCCGGAGAGCGTCTTGGTAAATTTATCGACCGCATCGGCTGGGAGAAGTTCAGGCAGGACATCCTCGGTGAGAGCGCGGCATCGGGAGAGGCGTTAGCCTGACGACTTAGAATATAGCGGAGAGTTTCAGGCCGCAGCGAGCGCAGGCTTCGCTACGCAGCGAACGCGGCAACTTTCAAAGTTTAATATTACTTTAATCACGACCGCATGATAACATGTTCGTCCTCCCTGGCTCCCCAGCTCCTGAACTCCTTCCTAAAAAATCGTTCTCCATTTCTCCTTTTCCTCCTGTGCTCTACCTCTGCTCCGTTAGCCTCCTCTTCTCCCGTCGCTGAGCTAAGGAGTTACACGGAGCTCAGGTAGAGCAGAGGAGGAAACGGAGTAGAGGAGTACTGTTTTAATAAAGGAGCTATAGAGCTGAGGAGCCAAGGAGACGTTTTAAACGCTTTCACTAATATTAATGGAAGCTGCGTTCGCTGCGCATCCGCTGCGCCCGCTGCGGCTTAAAACTTCGATCTGGTACCGCGACACACTGGCAAAACAACAATTCAATGAACTGTTTTCAATTCAGTATCTGACAATCCTGTAAAAAAGCGTCTTTGCCAACTCCGCCAGCGCAACATAAGCCCCCACGATGAGCGCCAGCGCAGCCAGGAAGACGGGCGGGAGCGGCGTGAAGCCCAGCAGGCCTGCGATCGGCGAATATGGCAGCAAGATCACGACGACTCCCACTAAGAGCGTGGCTATTACCAGGTACTTCCCCGGCCGGCTCAGGTAGAACGACCTGCGTGTGCGGATGACCAGCACGATGAAGCTCGCCGAGATGACCGATTCCATGAACCATCCAGTCCGGAATTGCATCTCCGTGGCACCCAGCGCCAGCAGGAGCACGCCGAAGGTGAGAAAGTCAAAAACAGAGCTGACCAGTCCGAAGGTGAACATGAACTTGCTGATGAAGTCGATGTTCCAGCGCCGGGGCTTTTCCACCAGCTCCCGGTCGACGGAATCTGTGGCTATGGTCATCTCGGGTAGGTCAGTGAGCAGATTGGTCAGCAATATCTGCTTGGGCAGCAGCGGCAGGAACGAGAGCACCAGCGACGCGCCCGCCATGCTGAACATGTTGCCGAAGTTGGCGCTCGTCGCCATGAACACGTACTTCAGCGTGTTGGCGAATGTGACCCGGCCCTCCTTGACGCCGTCGATCAGGACGTTCAGGTCCTTCTCCATGAGCACGATGGCCGCCGCAGCCTTGGCCACGTCCACAGCGCTGTCGACCGAGATGCCAACGTCGGCTGTGTGTAATGCGGGAGCATCGTTGATGCCGTCACCCATGTAGCCGACTACATTGCCTGATCGCTTCAATACGTGGATGATCCTTTCCTTCTGGTTAGGCTCGACCTCGGCGAACACGTCCACGTCATTCACCCGGGCCCAGAGCGCGTTGTCACCCATGTGATACATCTCCGGGCCCGTGATAATGCCCGGCCGCAGCCCCAGCTCGCTGGCGATGTTCGCGGCCACCAGCCTGTTGTCGCCGGTGAATATCTTCAGGGAGACGCCATGCTTCTTCAGGTCAGTGATGGCTTCGACGATGCCATGTTTCAGCGGGTCGTCCAGCACGACGATGCCCAGGAAGGTCATCTCTGTCTCATCATTCTTATCGATCGCTTCCTTTTTGCCAAGATTTTTGTAGGCCACGCCCAGCGTCCGGAAGCCTTTGCCGCTCAGTTCTCTGTAGCGGCTCTGGATACGATCCATCGCATCCTCTACTGGCACAACGTTCCCGTCGGGCATCTCCGCATGGGTACAGGTCTCCAGGACCTTATCCAGCGCGCCTTTCATAAGATGGATGTTCTTCGACCCGTCGAAAATGAGTATGCTCAGGCGCTTCCTGGCAAAATCGTAGGGAACCTCGTCGATGGCGCGATACTTCGACTTATCCATGTCGCAGGCGGCCTTCAAGGCCTCGTCGATATCGCATACGGCTTTCAAAGCTTCGTCGATAGGGCTGGTGTAGCCTTTCTCGAAGTAGGCGTTCAGGTGAGCGTACTCCAGCGTCTTCCTGCTCGATGCACCATCGATGTCTACGCCTGATCGCACCCGGACGACGCCTTCCGTGACCGTGCCGGTCTTGTCCGAGCACAGTACGTTCATGCTGCCGAAGTTCTCGATGGACGACAGCTGCTTGACGATGACCTTCTTCTCCGCCATGCGTTTGGCACCCCGCGCGAGATTGACGCTGATGATGGCCGGCAAGAGCTGCGGCGTGAGCCCCACGGCCAGCGCCAGCGCGAAGATGAACGACTCAAGCACGGGGCGGTGCAGGTAGACGTTGATCGCGAAGATAGCGAAGATCAGCAGCATGGTGACTTCCATCAGGAGATAACCGAACCGGCGTACTCCGTGCTCGAATTCGGTTTCCGGCTGCTGCAGCTTCAGATGCTCCGAGACCTTGCCGAACTCCGTTGCCTTGCCAATGCGGATCACCAGCATGTTTGCCGAGCCACTCATTACGTGGGTGCCCATGAACAGCGAATTCGTGCGCTTTGCCAGCGGCGTATCTGGCGGGAGATCGGCTGGTGATTTTTCTACCGGGTATGACTCACCGGTCAGAGCGGCTTCATCGACGAATAGGTTTCTGGACTTGATGACACGGCCATCGCCGGGTACGCCGTCGCCAGCGTTGAGGACGACGATGTCACCGGGTACGACTTCCTCGAAGGGCACTTCGATCTCTTTGCCGTCTCGGATGACGTTCGCTTTCAGTTGCACCAGCGCCATCAGTTTTTCTACGGCACCCGATGCTTCGTATTCCTGCCAGAAGCCGAGCAGGCCGCTGAAAAGTACGATGGCCATGATGATGAGCGAGTCTGTGGGGTCGCTCAGGAAGAATGAGAGGACGGCGGCGAAGAGGAGGATGAGGATGATGGGGCTAGTGAACTGCCTGATGAAGAGTGTGGCTGCGTTTGCCTGCTCTCGGGGACGGAGTTGGTTCGGGCCGAACTGCCTGAACCTTGCATTAGCTTCGTCGGAAGAAAGGCCGTCGTCGTCGGTATCCAGGCTCCTGGAGAGGTCGGACAGTGGAACGGACCAGAAAGGTCGATCGACTGGAGGCAGGCCAGCAGCGGGCATATATGTGCTTAGTTCACCGGGTTGCAGATAAGGGTTTGTCGTACTTTCAAGGAGCAGTTTCATCTTTAAAGTCTCAGAAGCATGGGCGGTTAGGGAGACGAGTACAAGGAGGTATGGGGGTAAAGGAGAAAACGATAAAACAGAGAATTATGGGGGAAGGGAGTACTAAGGAAGACTGATTCGAAAAACGTTCTTTGACCAATTAATTCTGACACAGAGCATGATGCCAAATCAGTTCAAAACAATCAAGGCTTTGAGCCGATTTATTCTTTATATTGACTTAATGTGAAAATCACATGTATAATCATACTGATTATACCGAAAAAGAAATATCTGTTGGTGACTATTCCTAAGTGAATCGTGGGATCATGGTCAGCGCCACTAATTATCTACAATCGATATATGCAATTGAGGGAGATGATGGGGGGCGTATTGCAAGGACTGGTTTCAATTACCAAGACCATATCGGTGCTTGCTTTTGTTTAGAGATGCTGGAAGATGAACACCTTATTGAGATTTGGTTTGAATATTTGGATGATATTACTTTATTTTGGAAAAATGGAGATAGTATTCTAATAGAGTTCGTCCAAGTAAAATCAGAGGATAGGCTGTCTCGCTGGTCTATAAGCTCATTAACTGAGCGGTCGAATGGATCGGGATCATTATTTGAAAAGTCCCTTCAGAATGCTTGTTGTCTTGAACCATCGATTTTTCGTATCGTAACAGGCGTAGATGTAAATCGGGAACTAGATGTTCTTAAGCTGAGGCTTGACAGTGACGAAAGAAGGAATCGGATTGATGAAATCACCAATATTTCCAACGAAATAATTAGTAGGTTGGGTAACTTTTCTTCTTTAAATTGCACAACAATACACGATTGGGCGAAAAGATGCTATTGGGATAAAAGATCTGATTCCGAAGACGATCTAACTTCAATAAACACATATAGATTAACAAAAATAGTTAGCCGTGATATTAATCCAATTGCCCCTGATCACGGCGAAGAGGTCTACAAAAAGTTATTAGCAAAAGTGAAAGATGCTTCGTCTAAAGATAGATCTTTATATCCGTCAATATATAAAATTACAAAAAATGATATGAAATCTTGGTTAATAGGGGCTGTTTCAAATATCACAACCGTAGAACAAAAAACGAAAAAATTGGAAAGAAAATTATCTGAAGCTAACCTTAGATCTGATATCATTCAAAATGCAAAACAGCTAAGATTACAATATGCTTTTGATCGTCAAAAATATTTAGGGAGTTATAACAACGCACAGAAATACAATAGTGTTGAGACTGAAGTTACATCTGTATTAAACCGAGAACTGTCTGGTCTTGATTCTGGTCGTATTAATGAAAATGGAGTACAGTTTCATGATCGATGTATTCAAGAATTACATAATCTAAAGGAAAATTCTAAACTTATCTCAAACTCTCCTTTAGCAGATGTCCCAGAAAGTTATCTTGTAGGGTGTATGTATTACAGGACTAATCGTTGCGTCCACAGATTTATGAGGCCTTCACCATGAAGTCAATAAATCAGTTTAGTGATGAACCAGCGGGGACGCCAATCAGTTCAGATGATATAATTGAGTTTCACGCAACAAGGCTTTTATTATTATTATTATATATCTGTGGGAAAAAGGATCGATCAACAAATTTCAGAAAAATTGAAGGATTCACCAAATTAGTAAAATTGGATTTTTTCGTAAGATATCCCATATACTTTGAACGAGTGGCTAAAATTTTAGGTAAATCTGTCACACCAGAAATAATGACTATTGAATCTAAAATGATTAGATTTAATTATGGCCCGTGGGATCACAGGTATTATCAGGTTTTACCCTATTTGGAATCTCGTGGTTTACTCGTTATTGAAAAAGCTAGAAATAACTCTCAGTACAACTTTTATTTAACCCCTAAAGGTATTGAATTATCGAAGATGATTTCTGAAAAGGTTGAATTTAATAAATTAACTTCACATATCACCAGTGTAGAAAAAATTTTAAATGATATGAAAGGTAACCAACTTAAAGAATTAATATATAATACTTTTAAAGATGAAGTTGCTAATAAGGAGTTGGGGGATTACATTGAGTAACATTATAGTTAGTTGCATAACTATTTAAACTTTTATTGCGTATGTTCTCGTATGTCTCGTCGTCCTGAGATAAAAGTCGTTCAGCACCTCTCATCTGGGGAGTTGTCTAAGCGTATTCGTGGGTTGGAG
>JAEZKS010000156.1 GCA_023436075.1 Methanobacteriota archaeon | reverse complement strand
GCCATAATCTCCGGGTTATATATCTTGAACACGTTTTTGATCGACGTTTTCAGGTTCGCCGCGCCGCCGAAGACCGAGGCGCCTTCAGTGAAGGAGCTCGACGAGGCCAGGATCGGGTCGCGGAAGTGGCGGGTGAGGCCCATCCGGTGGTAAGCACAGCAGCCCTGCGAGCCGTGGCTGTGGGGCAGGCAGCCATGTATGCCCAGCGCGGCATACATGGCGCCGATCGGCTGGCAGGTCTTGGCCGGGTTGATTTTCCCTGCCGTGTGTTCCACTTTTCTGGTCGGGATACATTCTAGCATTGCTCTCACTCCTTCTTGCCCTGGTCTTCCCACGGGGCGTTGATCAGTTTCCACGCCGGGGTGGTCACTGCATTAGCGACCTCCCGGGCGAACACCATGGCGCCGTTGAATCCGGCGTATGGGCCTGTGTAATCGTACGAATGCAGCTGTCTCGACGGAACGCCCAGCTTGTGGGCGATGTACTTGTCCCTGACGCCCGTCAGGATCAGGTCCGGCTTGAGCTGTTCGACGAGCTTCTCGAACTCATGGTGGTTGATGTCGTCGATGATGACCTCGCCGTCCTTCATGCACGGGTTCATGCCCTCATAGAAGTTGAGCGGCACTTTCTTTTTGAGTTCCTCGTACTGCTCTTTCGACATGTTCAGGTAGACGTGGCCCTCCTGGAATAAGTCCTTGTCAGGCTCGAGGTGGAGCTCGGGGATGTTCTTCGAGTCGGCATCGGTCTTGATGGTGGGGATCACCTGGCGGCCTTCGTAATCGTCACGGTGTGCGAACTCGTAGCCTGCGACGATCATTTCCATTCCCAGGTCCCGGAGCAGGTACTGGTAGTGGTGGCTGCGCGATCCTCCGACGAAGCCGAAGGCAGTCTTGCCCTGGAGCATCTTGCGGTAGTGCTCGATCACCGGCTCGACGATGGCCGTCTCTCTTGCGATCAGCTCTTCCGTCCGCTGGATCAGCGCCGGGTCGCCAAAGCACTGCGCCAGCTCGCGGAGCGATCTAGCCGTCGCTTCGACGCCGATGAAGTTGACCTTCAGCCAGGGCATGCCGTACTTCGTCTCCATCATCTCGGCGATGTAGTTGATCGACCGGTGACACTGCACCAGGTTCAGGTCGGCCAGGTGCAGGTTCCGGATGTCGACATAGCTGCTGTCCCCGGTCATGACACCGTTGATCGTGTAGCCGAGCTCCTTGAGGACACGCTCGATCTCCCAGCTGTCGCCGCCGATGTTGTACTCGCCGAGGATGTTGATCACGAAATCGCCTGGCTTCCGCTGGGACCCCTTGCCGATCACGTTGGTCATGATGTTGTTGTTGGCGATGTGGTGTCCGGCCGACTGGCTGACGCCTTTGTATCCTTCGCAGTTGAACGCCAGCACCTGGATGCCGTGGCGCTCCGATGCCGCCTTGCAGACTGCGCCGAGGTCGTCGCCGATGAGGCCGATGGGACATGTGGCGCAGACCGAGATCGCCCGCGGGTGGAACATCTCGACTACTTCGTCGATCATCTTCGCCAGCTTCTTCTCGCCGCCGAAGACAATATCAGGCTCCTGCATGTCCGTCGAGAAGCACAGCGTGGAGTAGATGTTCTCCTTCGGAGTCGTGTCATCCGCCCTCGCCTTGTTACGGCGCGTTCCCCACGAGTAGTAGGCGCACCCGATGGGGCCGTGGACGATGTGGACCATGTCCTTGATCGGCCCGACGACCACGCCTTTGCACCCTGCGAAGCAGCAGCCCCGCTGCGAGATGATGCCCGGGATAGTCCTAGTGTTGGCCTCGATGGTCTGGCAGGCCTCTGCCGAGCTTTTAATGATCAGGTGCTTTTTCCGGTTCTTTTTCACTATGTCGGGATAGAACTCCAGCACGTCTTCCAGATTTTTATCTGTCGTAGCCATGTTTTCTCCCTCCCCTCACCAGATTGCGGCTTCGCCCGATTCGCCGGTACGTACCCGCACCGAGTCGAGCATGGGCAGGATGAAGATCTTGCCGTCGCCCACCTTGCAGTCCGTTCTGTTGGCGGTCATGATCGCTTCCACGATCCGGGGCACGTCCTCGTCGTGTGCCAGGATGGTGAACAGTCGCCTCGGGAAGAGGCGTGTGCCATCCAGGAAGTCCGTGACCAGCCGCTCCGTCGCCCCGGATTCGGTGACGTCGTCGAAGCTCAGGGACATCAGTTGCGCCTTGCGCTTTGCGATGACCTCCGGGTCCGTGACCAGCTTGCCCCTGCCGGCGACCTTGACCGCGGTGAACCCTGCCGCCCCGGCGTCGACCAGCGCCTTTTTCGTCGCTCCCGTCCGGTTCATCCGGACAATTGCCATGATCTCTTTCATCGGAGCACTCCTTTTACAGGCCTTTGCTGCCGCTCGAGATCGTATAGGCTTCCTCGACGGGGCTGACGAAGATCTTGCCGTCGCCGAAGGCGCCTTTCTCTCCGGTCCGGGCCGTGTTGATGATGGTATTGATGACCTTGTCTTTCGCCGAGTCCTCGATGGCGATCAGGATGAGCGTCTTGGGGATCTCGTCGTAGACCATGCTGCCGATCTTGATACCTTTCTGCTTGCCCCGGCCTACCACGTCGATCACCGTGGCCGCATGGAATCCTGCCTTCGACAGCTCAGCCAGCACGGCGTCTTTCTTGTCCGGCCTGATGATTGATCTTATTAGCAACATCTTGTAAACTCCTAAACTCTGAACTCTAGCTCCTCGAACTCCTCTGACACTTACACCGAATCCAGAATCCCGTGCGTCATCAGCAACTCTTCCAGCCTGTCCTGCTGCATCGGCTTCGGGATGACGAACATCTGGTTCTCGTCGATCGCCTTAGCCAGCTTGCGGTACTCGTCGGCCTGGCCTGCCTTCGGGTCGAAGTCGATGACAGTCTTCTTGTTGATTTCTGCCCGCTGGACGATGTTGTCACGGGGCACGAAGTGGATGAGCTGCGTGCCGATCTCCTCGGCGACCGCCTTCACGAGCGCGTACTCGTTGTCCGCCTTACGGCTGTTACAGATGATGCCGCCGAGGCGCACTCCGCCGGTCTCGGCATACTTCCTGATGCCTTTGGAGATGTTGTTGGCCGCGTACAGTGCCATCATTTCGCCCGAGGCCACGATGTAGATCTCCTTGGCCTTTCCTTCACGAATGGGCATGGCGAACCCGCCGCACACGACGTCGCCCAGCACATCGTAGAAGACGTAGTCCAGGTCGTCCGTGTAAGCGCCGAGCTGTTCCAGCAGGTTGATCGAGGTGATGATGCCTCTGCCAGCACAGCCGACGCCTGGCTCAGGACCACCCGACTCGACGCAGAGAGAATTGCCAAAACCAGGCTTGAGTACCGCATCGAGCTCGATGTCGTCACCCTCGTCTCGCAGGGTGTCCAGCACAGTCTTCTGGCTCAGCCCGTGGAGAAGAAGCCGGGTCGAATCGGCTTTCGGGTCACAGCCCACGACCATTACCTTCTTGCCTGACTCGGCGAGCGCCGCCACCGTGTTCTGGGTCGTCGTCGACTTGCCGATGCCGCCTTTGCCGTAAATTGCTACCTGTCTCATCTTTCAAACCTCACATGTTCTCCTTTGTTTTCCGTCGATGCCAGATCAGCGGCCGGGTTGCCATCAGCATGCCCGTACCGTCTGTGCCGTGTATCATTGCCTGTCGCGCTGGACCTCCTGATGATTGTTGGCGGAAGTTAACTTCCCATATGATGTATATAAATGTTTCTTGTGAAAACAGCAGCATCAGTTAAGATTTGCGCCATAAAAAATCATAATACAGGCCGTGAAAAGACAGAGCGCTGCCATGTAGTAGCCTGTGTTATGAAAGCTTATGATATTCTTAAGCCTTAGAACTTTTAGTCTTTCCTTAAAGGTGGTATACATCTGCGCGTACCATGACACAAGGTTACACGAGGTACACACGAAGGTACACAATGCTCTTTTTAAAGAGCAGCTATCGGGAAGCCATCTGATAAAAATCACTTTGTGTACCGTTGTGTGTACCTTGTGAACCCTCGTGTCCCAAACCGCTTAGCCCGAACAAAAAGATATACCAACGACTATAAATGCAGAGCGCATAAATGGGCTTACTTCCGGGATAACACCATGACAACGAAAAGACAAAGGCTGGTCACAGGCATCGCTATCATCGCTATCATACTGCTCGCGGCGATGACGAGCGGCTGTATCTTATGCTGCGGGCTCGACAGCTTACTAAGCAAGCTGAAGGGGCCGGTGACTGACATCTCACTGCCGGAAACGCTGTCTACGGGAGGAGATAACTATACGCTGCTCCAGTCGGCTGATTACCTGAACTCGTCCGCTGCGAAGGCCGGCTTCAGGGAGTTCATCCCCCGCATCGGCTACAGTCCCGCCGAGTACGGGAACAGCGTGGACCAGATGATCAACGTCGGAGGCGTCCAGCAGTACAAGTGGTTCGAGTACGGGGAAGGATCAGGCCGCGTGGCCGTCGGCGGGTTCCTGGCAAAGGCGGGCAGCCCGTTCATCGTGGACTCGGGTATCGGGAGCCTGAACGCCATGCTCGGCCTCTCCATGGGCATCATCAACGACCCGGACCTGAACAGGGGCGGGGCGCGGAACCTCACCCGTATCGGCTCGACGTCGATCGGCGGTGGCGGAGACGTCTGGCACTTCGACGCCCGCTACGATGGCGAGGAAAGGGACTGCTGGTTCGTGATGGGCAAGTACAGCAACGTGTACGTGGCCGTGTACTCCTTCGAGTCGCGGGAGGCCGCAGAAAACGTGACCCGACAGGCTATCGGGTGGATCGATAATGCCACCGCCTAAATGCTGTTCATACACCGTCGTTTCAACACGAAAACACTAAATTTTTCTTAATTTGCACTAAAATCACTAAGGGCACGAAGGCCACCAATTCAAAGGCACTAAAGGCACGAACGCCTCCAAGCTTAAAACACGAATAAGTCACTAAAACCACTAAACCACCAACGACGGCTCCCCTGTCGGACTATCCAAATGGCATCTGCGCTATAGCTTATACAATGACCACTCAATTGAGCCGGAGTTGGTGCTTTTGTGCCCTTCGTGCCATTATTCGTGTTTTAAACTTGGTGACGTTCGTGGCTTTAGTGACTTTGAATTCGTGGGCTTCGTGCATTTAGTGGAATCTAAAAAAGTTTAGTGTTTTAGTGTTGAAACGACACCAGCCACGCACAAGGCTATGTAAGGCTTATAATTGAAGAAAGCATTGTGCTCTGAGGAGGCTATTATCATTTTACCCGTAGACGAGGAACTCCTGGTCGACATCATCGAGAGAGCCAGCCCCAGCGTGGTGAACATCAACACGGTCATGCTCATGCAGGACGCCTATATGAACGTCACGCCCCAGCAGGGCATGGGCTCGGGCATCATCATCGACGCAAAAGGGTACATCCTGACGAACAACCACATCGCCGAGAACGCCCAGAGCATGATGGTGAGCATGTTCGACGGCACTAAGCTGGAGGGCAAGCTGGTCGGCACGGACCCCATGTCCGACGTAGCCGTGATCCGGGTGGAGGCGGGCAAGCGGAAGCTGCCGGTCGCAACGCTCGGCGACTCGGACAAGATCAAGGTCGGGCAGGTCTCAGTGGCCATCGGCAATCCGTTCGGCTTCATGCTCCGCGGGCCGACGGTCACCGTCGGCGTGATCAGCGCGCTCAATCGCACGATCCAGGCGGAGCGCGGCGTCTACGAGAACCTCATCCAGACGGACGCCCACATCAAGCCGGGCAACAGCGGCGGCCCGCTGCTCAACAAGAAAGGGGAAGTCATCGGCATGAACTCGGCCAACATCCCGTTTGCCCAGGGCATCGGCTTCTCCATCCCCATCAACCTGGCCATGCGCATCGCGAAAGAGCTGATCGAGCACGGCAAGGTCGTGCGGCCGTGGCTGGGCATCCTGGGCGTCGGCGTCACCAAAGAGCTGGCCGAATACTACAACCTCAGTGCCACCGAGGGCGTGCTGGTCACCCGCAGCTTCGAGAACAGCCCGGCGGGCCAGCAACGCATCACCGCAGGCGACATCATCCTCAGTGTCGACGGGAAGAAGATCGCGGATATGTCGGAGCTGGCAGGCTACGTGCGAGGCAAGAAGGTGGGCGACGTGATCACCCTGGCCGTCCGGCGCGGCAGCATCGAGGGGAACGTGAAAGTCCGGCTTGCGGAGACGCCTACCGCTTGAGGTCGCGGAGGTCAGCGAGAGGTCTCCGAGCTTCAACACAGAGGTCTCAGAGGACACAGAGGACGCACAGAGACGTATAAAAAATGGCCTGCTCCAGAGCATCTTTGTTAAAAATTCTCTGTGATACCTCTGTGTCCTCTGAGACCTCTGTGTTGAAGCTCGG
>JAEZKS010000252.1 GCA_023436075.1 Methanobacteriota archaeon | reverse complement strand
GCGTAGAACTGGTCGCCATAGTTAATTACACTAAGCCCTTGCGTCTCGGAGAGCTGCTGGTAGGGCAGCCACACGATGCCGATATCGACCTCGCCCTTCTTCACTGCGTCCATCACGCCCTGGGGCGTCGGCAGCTCTATGATGGTAGTCTCTGCCGAGGCATTGATGCCGGCAGCCTTGAGCGCACTGCGGTAAACGACGTCGCCCGTGCTCAGCCGGACCGTGGCGATCTTCTTGCCTTTCCAGTTGGCGAAGTCCTTGTACTTGTCGACGTTCGCCGGTAAGGTGACCGCCGCAGTGCCTTCGCCCATCAGGCCTCCGATGTACTTGAGGTCTTTGCCCTGGGTCATGTAGACGACCGGGGCCGTCGATCCCATGGCAATGATATCGAGCTTGCCTGCAATCAGTCCGTCATGTCCGGCAGCGCTGTTGGGGAAGGACGTAAGGACGACGTTCAGGCCCTGCTTTTCGAAGAAACCCTCCTCCTGCGCCACGAAACTCAGCGCGTGGCCGGAGTTGGCCAGGTAGCCGAGCTTCAGCGTTACCTCAGGTAACGGCGTCGGCGACCCATCAGGCGTGGCCGTGGGGTTGTTCGTAGAGCTGCTGTTAGTGCAGCCCAGGACTAGCGATACGATCAATATGATCAAAACTGCTAAGACTGGCATTACAACGATTTTTCCTTTCATTGGAATTGCTCCATGAGCAGTTGTAATAATTTCCCTTTTAAATAAACATGAAGGAACGAGCAATATTCCCTCTTTTCTGATAAAAAATGAGTAATCAGGGCAATAATTGCCTGAATACATAACGGTGGCTATGCATGATAGTAATACTAAGTCGGAGCATACCGTTTTTGCTGTAAAAATAGTGCCGATCAGTTGAGGTCAGAATAGCCAGTCACTAAAATCTGATCGGAGAGAAAACGTATCATCTTCCGGAGGTCGACCTCATCTGCCAGCCAGGCCTCGTTCCGGCTCATGCTGATGGCTCTCGATATTTCACCCAGCTCTAGCCTGTCTATCATGATTATAAATAAGGTTCCCCTTGATAAATACTTACAGAAACAGGCAGATATTGGCACTAATATAAAAGATGAAAAGATTCGGGCAGGTCAGGCAACTGCATCCGGGCGCTTCGAACGCGCGTCCCACCGGATCTCCTCGGCGAGAGAGCGCCGCATCGCTGCCAGCTCGTCGAGGCGGTCGATGACATGGCTCCGGACATAGTCATCCCTGACGTTCTCAGCTTCGATCTCGATCTCATGTAGTTTCGCCAGCACCTGCTCGAGCTCCGAGAGCGACTGCCCCCGGCTCGTCTGCTGCCAGGTGATCGCAATCTCTGCAACGCTCCGGGACAGCCGGTCCAGGCCGATCCTGATACGCCGGTGTTCTGGCGCGTTCAGCTTCTCGGCCACATAGGATTCATAAGGGGACGACGGCCTCCCTGCCTCAACCCTTATGTCGTCAGGCCAGTCAGGCGCTATCTTTCTTAATCCCTTTCCCAGGGCAAAAACGATCCCTTCGGTATACGCTAATAGTTATCACCGTTTTACCGATATGTCATATCGCCTATTTATGCATGTCGGTAATGGCAATTGGTGTAAAATATGCATACTACGCATAATACGGCCGATTGCCATGAACCATAGAATAAATAGAATGTCTCCGTTCTGATAATAATGATGGGGGAAAGATATGCTGTCAGGCACAGGCGTTACGCTGGACCTGGAAAATTTCCGGACGCCCGACCTGCCGCTCGTACATAAAAAGCCCGCTAATCAAAGATCTACAGGGATTTCCAGACTTTGGCCAGGGACTCGCCCTTCACGTGGATCTTGAACTCCAGGAAGTAACCGAACGGCGTCATCGCAGCATCCATACCCTTTGCATCCAGCCGGTCCCTGATCGCCTTGATAGCCTCTTCCGCGAAACCGATGCTTGACTTGCTCTCCGACAGGTGTCCGAACGAGTGCAGGACGACCTTCTTTCGTCCGGTCTTCTTGGCCAGCCAGCAAATGTTATCGACGGCCTTTTTCACGATCTTGTCCTTCTGGTTTTCATCTTCTTGCTCGACGTTGATGAAGATGACAAGGGAATCTGCCACAGACTCTTCCTTATCGCAGGTCTCGGCCGATTCTACGGTCTTGCTGAAGGTCTTGTACCAGAAATCGTTAGTATCGAACATTAGAAGTTTCAACGTAATCGCCCCCGGCAATCGGACAATCGTCTCCTTTTAAGGCTTCGAGAGGGCGAGCCCGTAATGGTAGGGCTTCAGGTCGTGCCTGCTTTCGAGCCTGAATCCAGCTTTAGCAGCCCATTCGATGCATTGCTCAGGCCTGGGGCGTATGACCATCGGCGGCCCGCGAGGCGTTGATGGGTCGTAGTTCCAGTGGATGACGCCGGCCTTGCCTCCTGGCTTCAGGACCCGGAATGCCTCGGAGAGCAGGCCGACGGGGTCCTCTGCGTGCAGGATGTTAAACAGCATGACGTAATCCACGCTTTCGTCTTCCAGCCCGGTGCCGCTGGCGATGAAATCGCGCAGCATGACAACGATGTTGCCGATGTCAGAGGCGCCGGCCTTTTCCTTGACACGCCCGATCATGGCAGGCTCGATATCCAGCGCGTAGACCTTGCCGCGGACGATGCGGGCGGCCGGGATGGTGAAAGTGCCGTAGCCGCACCCTGCTTCGAGAACGTCGGAAACGTGCGGGCCCAGATCAAGTGCCGAGAGAATGGCCATCGGGTCGAAGAACCGCTCCCAGGCCACTTCCTCCGGCATGCCGCTTTCCCGCACCTTCACGATCGACCACCATTAAAAGAAAAGGTTCGGTGCGTCTATATGTCCACCACTGGCGTCACGTCGCAGCCAGTGCATGGCAGGCAGCCTGTGAGCGCTTTCTCGGGGTGCAGGCCATACTTCTCATAGATGTGCCGTGACTCGGTCGCCAGCTTGAGCAGGCGCGCGGCGCTGACCGGCTCGATGCTGATCTCGCCGGCACGTAGCGGGCTGGGGTTCACCTTACGCAGGATGGTGATCACGCCCTTGCTTGCGAGCGTCTCGATGCCCCGGACGACGGTCTCGTCCGACTCACCCATGCCGATGAGAAAGTTGCTGAACACATGGCCTTTTCCGAAGACTGCAACCGCGTGCTCCAGGGACTCGATAATGTATTCCAGATCCAGCCCGGGACAGACCTTCGCGAAGACCTCCGGGTCCATGGTCTCTACATTATATTTGATCTCAGCGGCGCCTGCCTCTTTCAGCAGTTCCGTCGAACCCGATGTTGGGTATATGGACACGCCGATCGGGACTTTCTCCACGCCCGGCTCCTGACGGATTAGCCTGACCAGCCTGGCCACTTTTTGCGCCTCCTCTTCCGGCGTCTTCCACACGCCGGACGTCATTGAGATCGCCAGCAGCTCAGGCCGCTTCAGGCCGTCTCGGACCATTCCGAGCACTTCCTCATCCGACTTGACCTTGCCCTGCAGCTTCGGCACCGGACAGAACTTACAGTCGAACACGCACCGTTCGCTGACCGTGATATAGACCTGCCGGGGACAGTGCGATATCGCCGTCTCCAGCTTGCCACGGGCAAACACTTTCCCGTCGCTCAGGATCGTCACATCTTCCCCGTCCAGGAGGGCGTTGAACTTCGACGCCTGCCTGACACCGAGCCGCACCCGATGGCCGTCGATGTTCACGAAAATGGATTCGCCCCCGGCGCCGGGCCCGGCCGTAGCCTTGCTCTTGAATGGCAAGAATGCGCTGTCTACAGTCACACCGCCGACCTCGATCAACTCCGCCTTCTTTTTTGCGCTCAGATCCATATGATTTCACCGTCAGTCTGTTTTATCCTGATTTAGCCTTTAGTACTATAGAAATTTAACGCGTGGCCTGCCCTCATTGCCCTGAACCAGAGGGCCTGCGCTTGTATTGCGATAATAATTTTCCAGCTCAGGCTTATATCTGCGGAATGAGGCAAATTCATTCGACGATGATCATCTCGAAGGTCGTATCCATGCAGGTGCTGCAGAAATCGAGGAACTCGCGGGTATTCTCTGACATCTCGCCGTAGAGCGAACGTGACACGTAGAATACGATGTGAGACCGCGTCGGGTTTCTCTTTCTCATCTCGAGATAGACCTCTCTGAACAGGCTGATGAAAGTACGGAAATTCACCCGCTTGAGAATCCTGATGCTGCCTGCTCCGGCGCTGTCGACTGCTATGCGGTAGCTGCCAGACTCCCGGTAGAATGCTTCGCTGACCATGGTCCGACCGTTCAAAGACTCCTATGGCACTTGAATATATAATTCCGAACCTACCGGCAATATTTATCGTAATTATCTCAATTGCGCAGTGATACGGCAAATTAGAGCCATTTGCGCAGGTTAATATCTTGAGCCGGCATTCTCGTGATCGTATGACAAAAATGTCAACGACCTACAGAAGGGATCAATTTTGTCCCTTCGCCCATGTATAGCCGGCCGGCAAATGCCGCTGCAACCATGAGCACGCTTTCGCCGGAGGCAGCATGATGCCACCTGCACGCAGCGTCCAGTCCCGGCTCCCGATATCGGGAAGCCCCGCCGTAAAAAACCGGCCTGCATCTGGCGACGAGGAAGACCTCTTGCGCTTCCTCAAAGGAGGACTGAGGGCTAAATGAGCGACGAACAGATCCTGGAAGCATACTACGGGCGACGCCCCGAGATCGTGTACTGCCGACCGCACATTTCTCTTTTTTCAGGCACCTTGCCCCGATCGAAAGACTTAACTATTGTTAAGTCCATGTAAGTGCGGTGGAACATACCATGAGGGATCGTTTTTGCCACTGATGGCATAGAAACCTACGACGTATCGCCTAAGATCGAGCACCTTCCGCCTTCGGCAAAGCTCGTATACAAAGTGCTGGAGACCAGCGGCCTCCTCACCCAAAAAGAAATTATACACAAGACATATCTTCCGCCGAGAACCGTGCGCTACGCGCTGAACCGGCTTCGAAGCGAAAACGTGATCACAGAACGCTTCTGCTTCAAGGACGCACGACAAAGCCTCTACGGCCTCGACACCGCGGGGGTGACGGGCGGATAGCTGAACGACGCCGTTCACCTTTTCTTACGAAACAAACAAGCGAATCTTCGCAAACTTTCTGTTATCTTGCCTGGCGAGAATCCGCCCGGCAAAAACCATGTTTTTCTGTATTTTAAGGATAAAATCAAGTATTTTAAGGATTAAAATATCTGTAAATGGGTACAACTGTACAATTGCCGAATTGCCTCATTCTATATGATGATATAGTCAACGACGTTTTAGTTTCTTTCGATAGTATGTCCAAGAGGGAATTAACCGAATACGACCGCAAGCGATACCACCGGCAGATGTTGATCAACGGCTTCGGCGAGGATGGCCAGCGTAAGCTGAAAAACACCAGGGTCTTCGTGGCCGGCGTCGGCGGGCTCGGCTGCCCCCTCTCGACCTACCTGGCGGTGGCCGGCTTCGGGCACATTACCATCGCCGACATGGACGTGGTCGACCTGAGCAACCTGAACCGCCAGATCCTGCACTGGGACAAGAACGTGGGAACTCCCAAGGTGAAGAGCGGGGTCGAGAAGCTGTCCCAGATCAACCCGGAGATCACCGTAGAGGTGTTCGAAGGAAAGATCGACGAGAACAACGTATACGACCTGACGAAGAACAGTGACCTGATTTTGGATGCGATGGATAACTTCCCCACCAGGTACCTGCTCAACCGCGCCGCGCTCAAGCATGGCGTCCCGTTCATCCATGCCTCGATCTGGGGGCTGGAGGGCCGGATCACGACCATTCTGCCCGGCAAGACGCCATGTCTGGAATGCGTATTCCCCCACGCGCCGCCGAAAGAAGTGTTCCCGGTGCTCGGCGCCACGCCCGGAGTGCTCGCCACACTGCAGGCCACAGAGGCCGTCAAGGTCGCCGTAGGGATCGGCAAGCCACTCGCAGGCCGTCTGCTGGTCTACGACGGAGAGTACATGGACTTCCACGAGCTGCCCATCCGGAAGAACCCGGACTGTCCGGCGTGCGGCGGGAAGAAATAGGCGCAAGGTGATGTCATGACGAAAGTGAAGTTCAAGCTGTTTGCCGGCTTCAGGCTGGCCGCAAAGAACAAAGAGCTCGATGTCGTCTCCTCAGGAAAGACGGTGGGCGATGCCATCGACACGCTGAAGACTGAGTATCCTGACCTGGGGAACCTGTTGTTCCAGGACGGCCACCTGAAGCAGTACGTGAACGTGCTGCACAATGGCCAGACCCTGCGCGGCGCGAACAGTCTCGGGACTATAATCAAGGATGGCGACGAGATCGCGCTGTTCCCGCCGGTCTCCGGCGGATGAACAGGCGATCCCGTTTTTATTTATTTTGCGTGGATTTTCGATCGGCCGATCTCAGACACGCGTGCCTAACTATATGACAGGCCACTTGAATCAAATCCAGGCAAGTGTTTGCAATTCGTCTCGTTTTTTATTACTGACGATAATTTTAGATAATTTTAAAAATTAAGGCTTTTTATAGGCGATTTGCCGGAATCTAAAGCCATTTAGAGTATAGTCATTTTGTTACTATTATGTGCGACGGGGTGTTTTGTGAAAAGCTGAAAATCATCCGCGACCTGGAGGCCATCGAGGCGCCTGAGGAGCCAGAGGAATACCTGCAGAAGCATATGACGTGGACGCTGGATGAGCTGAAAAAGTACCGGAATAAGATACGGCCTGCTGGAAGCAGGAAGCGTTCGCTTCCTATCCGTCATCTATTATGAGCTTATTTCAATTTTATACTCTTTTTGGAAGATTTCAAGGCAGGACATAGCAGCTATGCCCTAAAAACCAGTCGATCAGCTCTACCCCGGCATAGAAACATGCATGAGACCGGACCCTGGGCCCTCACATTAAGGCCGCAGGGCGTTCTTATATCCTCTGGCTTTCAAAAGAGTGGTTTCGCACTCGCAATAGAAAAATCGCTGGATAAGTCCTCTAAGGTGAAGTGTTGGTTGCGTGTCCGGGGAAAGAGGACTTATCCCGGGGATTACCGGCTTTGGCCTGCAACCATTACATGTTCGACATTCAGCAATCAAATAGCTTGTCTTAGGCGCGGAGATTGCCGGGATCATGCGGATTTACGATGAGCCGGGATGCGTGAGATGAGCAGGTCGGGGGCGTAGCAATCCTCGCCCTTTTTCCCCGAGCCCGTGCGCGAGGCCTTCCGGCATTCGGGGATAACTCGTAACCGCTCGTGAAAGATTACAAAATGATGGCAGCCCCACGGCTGCCGGTTTCATCTCAAGCCGTCGACATCTTGCGGCACTCGTCCGCGCAGTTCTTGCAGGCATCTGCGCAGTTCTTGCACATTGTCATGTCCATGTGCTTGCTGCACTCGGCGGCACAGGCGCTACACATCTGCTCGCAGAGTGAGCATGCGAACTTCGCGAACTCGCTGTTCCGGGACATCAGCCGGCCGGTGACCATGCACATCTCCGCGCAGTCCATGCAAAGCTGGACACAGCGGGACATGGACTTCATGCCAGGAGTGCCCATACATTCCATCATACACATGTCACATGCCTCGACACAGTCGAAACACGAATCGATACACTTCTGGTTTATCTCCTGTTTCATCATCTGCATAGATAATCACCTGATATTTTATGGGTTTATTTATATATTTAATAACCCAGAGCAAAATCGGTTGGGGGAGGATTCTTTCGGTTTTTCGTTTTTTAGCCGTTTTTTTAACAATTGTTATACGAGAAATAATATTGTTAACGATAAATATTACTACAAATAATATAAAAGTGGCAACAGCCAATCCGATTACTCGAATCATTCAGGTAAAAATTGCCTTTAATATTACGAAACTCCATATTTTGAGCCATGATAACTGGATGCATGTTGCATACAGCGAAATCAAAATTGAAAGTTAACAATTGTTAATAGACATATCGATGAAACGGATAACGTATACGTGATGAACGAAAAACAAATATAAAAATTCAAATAATTGCAAAAATGAATGTTGACATCGAAATTTTGCCCGGAATATGCCAGGATCTGCATGGGACCTCATCAAGGATGATCAGACATCGCAAAAAATGCTACGATATAATCGATAGCTAATAAAAAAATTATAGATTTATTACTTGTAGTAATAAAATAAAGCTGGCTTACGTACGTCGATTCTTGATTACCAACGATCAGAAACGTAATAAAAATTAACGTTGTTAATAGATAAATTACGCGTACGTCGACCAACCAAAACGCTTAACTATTGTTAAGTGATATTATGGTATGGTGATAAATCGCATGATCAAATCTACCATCTATGCTCAGGAACCGCTCCGATCCGCCGACGACCGCATCGAACGCCTGCCCCCGTCAGCAAAGCTGGTGTATATGGTACTCGAGACATCAGGCCAGCTGACACAGAAGGACATCGTAGCCCGATCATACCTCCCCAACCGCACCGTGCGCTATGCGCTGGGACGCCTGCGAGCTGAGAACCTGATCGTCGAATCGTTCTGCTTCCGGGATGCGCGACAGAGCATCTACCAGCTTCACAAATGCGTGTGATCGCACGTTTTGCTCCTCTGATAAAGAATAGCGTTGCGCTCAATGTGTCCGGCCACGTTACGCCGGATACGCACAGTTCTTTACATCTCTTGCACGCCAGACGATAAGTCCGGCATCGAGAGAAAATCGTAAATTTTGCCTCAATCCACAGCTATTTTTATCTTGATGCGTATGTAACGGGTGTTGAGATGCAGAAGTGGCAGAGTGGCTATGCAACCGACTGCAGATCGGTTCAGGAGAGTTCAATTCTCTCCTTCTGCTCTCCGGGACTTTTTATGGCTGACTACATCGACGACAAGTACGCGTGTCTCCAGGACATCCTCCGCAGCCTCGGCAGCGTGATTGTGGCTTATTCTGGCGGCGTGGATTCGACATTCCTTCTGAAGGCTGCCCTGGATACCCTGGGCACAGAGAGAGTCCTGGCGGTTACGGCAACATCAGCTACGCTGCCGGCGGAAGATCGTGACAACGCCGTGGCGCTGGCGCGTTCGATCGGCGCACGCCACGTGATTGTGCCAGCCGACGAGCTTAGCAGCCCGGACTTCGCCGCCAATGGCACTGACCGATGCTATCATTGCAAGCGAGTCCGCTACGACTGCTTCAAAAGACTGCAGCAGGAGCTTGGCATCGCTTACATCGTCGACGGCTCCAACCTCGATGACCTGAGCGACCACCGTCCCGGCCTCCGGGCTACAGAGGAGATGGGCGTGCGCTGTCCACTGCGGGAGGCAGGCCTCCGCAAAGACGAGATCCGGCAGCTGGCTAAAGGCCTGGGCCTGCCCAACTGGAATACGCCTTCACAGGCCTGCCTGGCCAGCCGGTTCCCCTACGGCACCGTGATAACCGGGGAGTTGCTGAAGAAGATCGACGCCTCGGAAAGCTATTTGCGACGGCTGGGCTTCAGCCCCGTGCGCGTGCGCTACCACGGCGACGTGGCGCGCATTGAAGTTTCCTATGCCGACATCGCGCGCCTGCTGGAATGCGGGGCCGATGTGGCATCCCACCTGAAAAAGCAGGGGTTCACGTACGTGGCAGTCGATGTAGAGGGGTTCCGGAGCGGGAGCCTGAACGAGGGGCTAAAAAGAGATTAAAAAGGTGAGGTTAATGAATTTTGATACTGTGATCATCCGCTATGGCGAGATAGGCATCAAGAGCGAGCAGATACGAAGGAAGTACGAGGACCTGCTCATCCACAACATGCACGCAATGCTCAAGCAGGATGGCGTTGTCTACGACAGCATTCCCCGCGAGCGTGGCCGTATATTCGTAAAGACGAGCGACCTGAAGGCTCCTGCCTCTCTGGCGAAGGTGTTCGGCATCGTCTCGTGTAGCCCCGCCGTCTCGACCGGACCCACGATCGACGATGCGGCCGCTGTGGCTGCCGAATTCGGCAAGAAGCTCATTAAGCGCGGACAGTCGTTCGCGATTGTTGGCCGGCACTCCGGCGACAAAGGGCAGGACTTCACCTCCCAGGACATCGGGCGCCGCTGTGGCGATGCTGTGTTCGAGGCCGTAAAGAGCCGCAACCCGAAGGTCGACCTGAAGAACCCGGACCACGCGATCCATGTTGAGATCAGGGGCAGCGGTTCCTACGTCTTCACCGAGATCATCAAAGGCGTCGGCGGCATGCCCCTGGGCAGCCAGGGCAAGATGGTCGCCATGGTCTCGGGCGGCATCGACTCGCCCATCGCCGCCTGGCTGATGATGAAGCGCGGCTGCGAGATCGTGCCCGTGTTCTTCCACAACGCACCCTACTTCGATGACACTACCATGAACCGGGCGCTGGGCACGCTGAAAGAGCTAAAGAAGTGGTCGCCCGGACACGAGATGACGGCCTACGTCATGCCTCATGGCAAAAACCTGCAGGAGTTCCTCGAGAAAGGCAACCAGAAATACACATGCGTGTTCTGCAAGCACCTGATGTACAAGGTCTCGCGGGCTATCGCAGAAAAGGAAGGCGCCCACGGCATCGTCACCGGCTCGTCGCTAGGCCAGGTCGCCTCCCAGACCTCGAACAACATGCTCGCCGAGGTCTACGACGTTGACTTCCCCATCAACCACCCGCTCATCGGCCTCGACAAGGAGGAGATCGTCGGGCTCTCAAAGAAGATCGGCATGTTCGACTTTTCCATCAAGAAGGCGATGGGCTGCAAGGCTGTGCCAAAACACCCCTCCATCCACGGGCATCTCGAGGAAGTCATCAAAATGGAAGAGAAGCAATTCAAATTCGACGAGCTAGTTAAGTACGAAGTTGAAAATGCGAAGCAGGTGGCCATTTAAGGCCACCGTCCCTGCGATTGACTGGCCAGCGTTGCCTCGATCGTAACCTATATTTATCGCAGGTGCATTTAACGATGGTTAATTCACGCCGCAGGAATGGCCGAGTGCCTAGGCAGCCGACCCACGTCGGTCCAGGAAAGTTCAAATCTTTCTTCCTGCTCCATCTTTCTTTTACCGTCTCTTCTGAAGGAAACGCCGGGCAATCGTCGCATGCCCTGCCTGGTTAAACAAGAGACATCTCGATGCCGGTCACACGCACGCGCGCGAAGCGGCCCGCACCCTCATCGCTGGTTTAATCACTTTTTCACAGACAGGTTCATATTTTCTCCCACCAGCCACATGCCAATCATGCCGCAATAAAAAATAACTACCAAGCATAATTATGGCTAAATCGTATATTTTATATAGTATAAGCGCGCTCTAACAATTGTTAACGTCGCACATGACCTCCCAGAGTTACCGTCTGCATCGACGGCGGCAACGCATGCCAGATCCTGCGCGAAGCACTGTAGGGTAAAAATAGCCTTTAACGTATAGGTTATATACGCGGGCTTCCTTAACAACTTAAAAATTAACGATTGTTAAGGTACTGGCGGGGAGATGCCGGTCTTGCCGGCGGGAACGCCGCGATCGCTCCCGGCTTCAGGATGTGAATGATGTGAGCAATCCAAGAGTCAACAAGACATTTGAAGCGCTGTTCGCGCTGGAAGACATTAGGCAGATATTCAGGGACTCCCTCCCTACCGGCCTGACTGAGGCCGAGGAGCAGGCGCTGAAGTCGAAGCTGGCCGAGGTCAGGAAGGACCTGGACGCCATCGAGAACCCGTCCGGCCAGAAGTATACTGGCAAGATCGGCTCACTGGACGTCCGGACCAGGGAAGAGGAATATATAAATATTCACCCGATCCAGGCTGCCGGCAGGCTGACACCGGAAGCCCGGAAGGCAGTCATCGCCTACGGCGACGGCTACTCTACCTGCGACTACTGCCGCAAGCCCTTCCGGCTCGACAAGATCACGAAGCCGGCCATATTAGACTTCCATGGCGAGCTCGCAAAGTGGCTCGACATGGACCAGGCCAGGGTCGTCCCGGGCGCACGCAGGGGATTCCAGGCGGTCGTCTCGGCGCTGGCCGAGAAGGGTGACTCCGTCATCGTCTCATCGCTGGCCCACTACACCGAGTTCCTGGCCGTCGAACAGGCAGGCGCCGTCGTCAAAGAGGTGCCGAAGAACGAGAAGAACATCGTCACAGCAGACGCGACCGCACAGAAGATCGAGGACGTGAAGCAGAAGACCGGCAAGCTGCCGGTGTTGATCATGATCGACCACTTCGACTACATGTTCTCCAACGAGCACGATGTCTATGGCATCGCGAAGGTCGCAAAGCAGTACGGCATCCCGTTCCTCTATAACGGCGCCTACACTGTGGGCATCGCCCCGGTAGACGGTAAGAAGATCGGCGCTGACTTCGTCGTCGGCTCAGGCCACAAGAGTATGGCATCGGTGGCGCCCTCTGGCGTGCTCGCCACGACTAATGAGTACGCTGCGAAGGTCTTCCGTACCACGCAGATGGTAGGCGACGTGACCAACCGCAAGTTCGGCATCAAGGAAGTAGAAAACATGGGCTGCACGCTCATGGGCGGCACGCTGCTGTCCATGATGGCCTCGTTCCCGACTGTCGTGGAGCGGAGCAAGAAGTGGGACGACGAAGTGAAGAAGTCCAACTACTTCCTGGAGCAGTTCCGGCGCGTCGAGGGCAGCAACGTCCTCAGCGAATGGCCGAGGAAGCACACGCTGACCAAGGTGGACACCACCGGCAGCTACAACAAAGTCGCGGAAACCCACAAGCGTCGCGGGTTCTTCTTCAGTGAGGAACTCCAGGAGCGGGGCATCATCGGCGAGTTCGCCGGAGCCACGAAGACCTGGAAGCTGAACACCTACGGGCTGTCGTGGGACAAGATCAAGTACCTGAGCGAGTCCTTCCTGGACATCGCGAAGAAATACGACCTCAAGATCAATTAAAACATCAATTAAAATCCACAGGCAAAAGGAGAGATAAGATGAGCGAAAAGAAACCAGGCATAGAAACTATCGCTCTGCACGTTGGCCAGGAGTCTGCAGATCCTACTACCACGGCGAGAGCAGTACCGATTTACCTGACAAGTTCGTACGTGTTCAAGAGCACGGAGCATGCAGCCAACCTGTTCGGGCTCAAGGAGTTCGGCAACATCTACACGAGGCTCATGAACCCGACCAACGACGTATTCGAGAAGCGTATCGCCGCCATCGAGGGCGGTGTGGGCGCACTCGCCGTCGCGTCCGGCCAGGCCGCGACCACGCTGGCCCTGCTGAACCTCAGTCGGCCCGGCGACGATTTCGTATCGGCCGATAACCTCTACGGCGGAACGTACCAGCTGTTCCACTACACCTTCCCCAAGCTGGGCAGGACCGTGAAGTTCGTCCCGTCCCAGAAGCCTGAGGAGTTCAAGAAGGCCATCGGCCCGCACACCAAGGGCATCTACGTGGAGACCATCGGCAACCCAAAGCTGGACATACCCGACTTCGAGGCCATCGCAAAGATCGCCCACGACGCGGGCATTCCCCTGATCGTAGATAACACAGTCGCAGTGGGATTCTTCCGGCCATTCGAGCACGGCGCCGACATCATCGTCGCCTCGGCTACCAAGTACATCGGCGGCCATGGCACAGTCGTCGGTGGCGTGATCGTCGACTCAGGCAAGTTCAACTGGGGCAACGGCAAGTTCCCCGAGATCACCGACAAGGACCCGAGCTACCATGGCCTCAGCTACTGGGACGCCTTCAAGGACGTCGGCGGCGCGAACCTGGCATACATTCTGAAGGCCCGGGTTCACCTGATCCGCGACATCGGCCCGGCGCTGAGCCCGTTCCACGCGTTCTTGTTCCTCCAGGGCCTGGAGGACCTGCCCCTGCGGCAGAAGAAGCACTCGGAGAACGCGCTCGCGCTGGCGAAGTGGCTCGAGAAGCACCCGAAGGTCAAGTTCGTCTACTACCC